>NZ_CAXCAM010000027.1:0-48059 GCF_963980585.1 uncultured Ilumatobacter sp. | reverse complement strand
GGCCCTGTTGAAACTCATGCGGCGTAGGCCCTGTTGAAACTCATGCGGCGTAGGCCTCGCGCAGCTGCTGCATCGTCACGTTCAATCGTTCTTCGGACACTCGCGAAATGATCCGCACCTGCACGACACCACTGGGGTCGATGATCCAGGTCTCGGGAACGAGCGCCACGCCGAAGGCCACGTCGATCTGCTCGTGTTCGAGCACGACCGGCCAATCGCCGCCGCGTTCGGCAAAGAACTCCTCGACGTCTTCCCGACTGTCATTGACCACGATCGAGTAGAACTCTGCGCCCTCGGTGCCCAGTGCGTCCTGGTCGTCAACAAACGCGACCAGATCGGGATGCTCGGCGATGCAGGGGGCGCAGTCGGCGCGGAAGAAGTTGATGACCACCCAACTCCCTTTGCGCTGCGACAGATCGAAATTGGTGCCGTCGAGCAGCGTGCCGACCGCCTCGGGTGCCGGTCGGCCGAGCAGCGGAGATTCTGCGTCCTCTCCACCGCCGGTGTCGGCGCCGACCAGCAGGACGAACAGTCCGATCATCACCACCGCGATGGCGAGGGCGATCCAAGGCGCCACCGGGCGGGGGTGATCGCCGTCTGCGGACTCGTTGCCACCAGCAGGTTCCACGACATCGACAGCGTCGGTCATGCCGATGCCCCAGCCGGTTCAGGTTCCGGCTCGCCATCGGAAGCCGCTGCAACAGCGGCTCCCGTCGGAATCGGTGCCGACACCGGATCGGTTGCCCGCCGACGCTTGGATCCGGGGAAGGCCGACAACAGCGTGCCGAGCGCCATCACCAACCCGCCAATCCACAGCCAGAGGATCATCGGTCGGATGAACGCCTGAATTGAGACTGATGTATCGCCAGGCTGCGCCCCTTGTTCGAGCGTCAGGTACACATCGTTGGTCAAGCCCGTCCGGACGCCTGGCGTCGGCACGTCGATACCCATGTTCAGGTACGTGGTGATCGCTGGAACGATGACCTTCGAGTTGTCGAGCAGCACCCGAGCTTCCAATGCACTTTCGCTTCCGGCGTCGTTGACGTTTTCGCGTACTGATTCCAGGCGGAAGGTGTGGCCTTGCCACTCCTGTTCCACGCCCTGTTCGAGCTGGAGTCGGGTCGCATGCGTGAAGCTGTTCGACGAAGCCAGCGCGACGGCGATCATGATGACGCCGAGGTGGACGACCATCCCGCCATTTGCTCGACCAACGAACCCGCGCCAGCCTTGCCGGCGGGTGGCGAGCGCGAGCTGACGCAGCGCAGCTCCAGCAGCGAATCCGGCCATGCCAAACGCCACCAGAGGGGCCCAACCCGTCGCACCGACCATGACCGCGAGAACGAGTGATGCGGCCCCGATCCAGGCCGGCCAGAACAGTCGTTTGCGCAGCAATTCTTGGCTTGCCTTGCGCCACGGCAGCACTGGTGCAACGCCCATCAGGAAGAGCAGCACAAGCCCGATGGGCATCGTCAATCTGTCGAAATACGGCGCGCCAACGATGGTGCGTCGATCATCGAGGGCCTCGACAAGCAACGGAAAGATCGTGCCCAGTAAGACGACGAAGGCGAACACGGTGAACAGGACGTTGTTGGCGAGGAACGCGCCTTCTCGAGACAACGGGGAATCGATCGCGCCGGGTGAACGCAAGCGATCGCCGCGCCACGCAATGAGGCCGAGCGACACCACCACGATCAGACCGAAGAAGGCAAGGAACCATGCTCCGACCGGCCCGTCACCAAACGCATGCACCGACTCAATCACTCCTGAACGGGTGAGGAATGTGCCGAGGATGGTCAGCGAAAATGTTGCGACCAGCAGGCTCAGATTCCAGACACGCAACATGCCCCGACGCTCCTGCACCAGCACGGAGTGGATGTAGGCAGTTCCTGTCAGCCACGGGAGCAGCGAAGCGTTCTCGACCGGGTCCCACGCCCAGACGCCGCCCCAGCCGAGCACCTCGTAGCTCCACCAGCCGCCGAGCAGAATACCGATCGTGAGGAACGCCCAGGAGAACAGCGCCCAGCGCCGCGTCTCGAGCAGCCATCCCTCGCCGAGGCGGCCAGTGACCAACGCCGCAATCGCAAAAGCGAAGGGCACGGTGAACCCGACGAAACCGAGATACAGGATCGGCGGGTGGAACAGCACGAGGATGTGGTTTTGCAGCAGCGGGTTTGGACCCGGCCCGCTTGTCACGCCGACCGCTCCGTTGGCGAACGGATCAGCTGGGCCGAGGCTGATCATGGCGAAGAACGCGGTGATCACAAACATCACAATGAGCGCCCAGCCGACCAACGGGTCGTCGGTGTTCTTTCGGAACCGCCAGGCGACTGCGGCGGTGAAACCCGCGAGCACGAGTGCCCACAGCAAGATCGAGCCTTCGAGCGCCGACCACATCGCTGCGAAGTTGTAGAGCGCCGGCGTGTCGGCTGAGCCGACCTGCTGGACGTACGCGAGCGAGAAGTCGCGAGTGATCAACGCACGCTGCATCATCACGCACGCAAGCAAGATGCCACCGAACGCGAGCCACGCGTATCGGGGGCTCTGTTTGAGCAGCTTGGTGTCACCCTTGCGGATGCCGTAGAGCACGGCCAGGGCGCCGAACACCGATGCGCCAAGCATCAACATCACCCCGGCGCGCCCGAACGCGCCGTTCAGCGACGCGGCGATCATGTCATCCGGTCACGTTGTGCCTGGCACAAGGTGACCGCGCTCACGCCGTGGCGTCGCATCCAAGGTCCTGCGCATCGACCACTCGCTCATCGTTGACTGACACGTACTCGTCGGAGTGCTTCACTTCGACGCGATCGCCCTGCAATGCACCTTCTTCGATGACGCCGTGCACCACGACCGGGATGCACTCTTTGAAGATGCCTCCGGGCTCGCCCGCGTACCGGACGGGCAACGAAGCTCCGTTGAACGAGATCGTAAAGACGGTGACGCCGTCAGAGCGCACGACCGAGCCTTCGTCGACGGTGCCTTGCAGCCGGATCCGTCGGTCGTCGTCGCACCCCTCGCGCACGTTGATCTCGTCAACGTTGCAGTAGTAGTCGACGGCAGATGTGAGGAACTGGGTCACGATGACGCCGCCGGAGACAACGACCAGTGCCAGGACGAGGATCGGCAGCCAGTTGCGCTTGCGCTGGCTTGCGACCGCCGTGCCATCGACGTTGGTGCGCGGTGTGAGATCAAGGTCGTCGGCGATTGAGTCGTCCGACGGGGGAAGATCGGCGTCAGTCATCAGAGCCAGTACTTCTCGTCGTCAGGAACCTGCTGGCCAAGCTTGCGTCCCGACCGAACCGTGCGCCATGCAAAGAGCGCAACCGTCGCGAAGGTCAAGAAGTAGCTCCCGAGGATGAATCCGGCGTCTTCCATCAGGAATCACTCCCTGTCGTCGTCGTTGATGTCGTCGTTGATGTTGGTGGCGGCGTTGTTGCAGCAGCTTCGGCCCGCCGAGCGACGAGCGCATCGTCAAGGCCGCGCTCTTCGAGCAAGTCTTCCATCGCCATCGCCCGTGTTCGGTGCAGCATCAGCCACACGTACAGCAGGGTGAACGCAATGACGCCCACGAACAGGCTGAAGAGCATCAGGCCATCCATCTTCGTGTCGCCATCGAGGTTTGCGACCGTCGCTTCCTGGTGGAGGCTGCGCCACATCTTGACGCTGAAGTGGACCAGCGGGATCTCCACGACCGCAATCATGCCGAGCACGGCGCTCCGTTTGGCGCGCTGCTCATGGCTGCCACCGAGACGACGGACGGCCAAATAGCCGATGTAGGTGACGAAGAGGAGCGCTGTGGTGGTGAGGCGTGCATCCCACTGCCAGAAGACTCCCCAGGTGAGGCGGCCCCACATGGCGCCGACCGCCAGGGTGACCGCGACGAAGGTGACGCCGATTTCAGCGCTGGCGCCCGCGGCCCGGTCCCAGCCCAAGGACTTTTTCTTGGAGAACAGGTACATCGCAGAGGACACCGCGGTGACGATGAAGGCGAGGTAGGCGAGCCAGATCGTGGGCACGTGCACGTACAGAATGCGCACGGATTCGAGTTGGTCACGATCGGCGGGCGAGAAACCGAGGCCGAAGGCGATGAGCCAGCCGAGCGCCACGATCGCGCCGATGCCGATGATCCGCGTGCCGCGAGTTGCCGTGGAGCGTCGCGGGGGTGAGGCGGGCTGCCGTTCGGTTTCGTGTTCGGCTCTCGCTGGATCGATCGTGGTCATCGTGCTTCCGTGGTCTTGGGGGCGTGGGAGATGCGGTGGCCGGTGTGTGGCTCAGTTGTGCGATTGGGTGATGCGGTTGGTCGTCTAGTCGTCGATGAGGGGGCCGAATGCCAGCGCTCCGCCGACGACGGCGGCCACAGCGAACACCGTCAGCAGGCCGACCCATTGCCAGCCTTCTGACACCACTGCACCCGACGTGCCAACCGCTGATTCGACTGCTTTGGTTGCTCCGATCAGGACGGGCGCCACCGCAGGAAGCGTGAGCAGCGGAAGGAGTGTTTCGCTGCCTTTGAACCCCGCGGCGAGGCCTCCGTACAGGGTACCCACCGCGGCGAGGCCGCACGTCGCGGAGAGCATGGTGGTGACGAGGAGCACAACACTGGCAACCGCGTGCTCTGACGGGATCGACTCGCCGTAGAAGATGACTGCTGCGCCGAACAACATCGCTTCGAGCACCAGGAGCTGGACGCCGAGCGCCATGGCCTTGCCCATGAAGATTGCGCGCGGGTCGACACCTGCGACTCTCATCGCGTCAAGGGCACCGTCATCGGTCTCGATGGCGAAGGTGCGCTGAACGATGATGAGCAGGCTGAACATGGTCGCCAACCACACCAGGCCCGGCGCCACCGTGTCGAGCACGTTCTGCTTGTCGAGCGCAAACGCAAAGCTGACCATGGTGATGCCGGCGAACGGCAACACCTGATTGGTGACAATCTTGCTCCGTCGTTCGACGCGCAAGTCTTTTGCTGCGATGAGGCGGGCGACGGCGACCGTGTTCATTCGGAACCTCGCGGTTCATTCGTGTCGGTGACGACCTGCCCGGCGACGACCTCGACTGAACGGGTGGCCAGTCCCCCGGCACGTTCGAGTTCGTGGCTGGCGACGAGGATCGTTGCGCCTGAACGGGCAGCCTGCCCAAGCGTGGCATCGAGTTCGTCACGGCCTGCGGCGTCGAGCCCGGCATGGGGTTCGTCGAGGAGCCACACCTGCGCGCGACGCGCAACGAGACAAGCCAACGAGGTGCGGCGCTTCTGTCCCGCTGACAGTTTGCGAACCGGGACATCGGCCAACCGCTCCGCAACGCCCATCCGAGACATCGCGCTGGCGATTTCTTGTGCAGACGCACCAACTGTGCGTCCCCAAAACTCGACGTTTTCCCGCACGCTGAGGTCAAGGTAGAGGCCGTTCTGGTGGCCGAGCAGGCCCACGTGCGGCCGAACGAGCTGCCGCTGCGTGACCAAGTCGAACCCGAGGATGGACGCAGCGCCGCGTTCGACGGGCAGTAACCCGGCACACAGCCGCAGGAGAGTCGTCTTGCCCGCTCCGTTGGGGCCCTTGAGCAACACAATCTCGCCACGCTGCACCGTGAGCGACACCCCGGCGAGCGCCGGGAAGTTGCCGAGCACCGCGACCACGTCCTCGAGGGCGATGACCACGTCCGGCTCTGCATTGTCCGGGCCGAACGTCGGAGCGACCGGTAATTGCGCGGCGACCTCGCCCGAGTCATCCGTCAGTGCGGTGGGATCTGTTGAATCAGCGTCCACCGGCGGGAGGTTATCGACCAGTCGATCCGCGTCAGCCGTCGCCGGTGAACTGGTCGACGAGATCGGTGAGCAGGCTGAATGCCTTATCGGCATCGGCGGGGCGCGTGCGCTCGACCGCCGTGCGGGCCATGACGATGGTGGCGCCGAGACCATTGAGGAGTTCGGGCCGGTCCCGCTCGATCTCTGGTCGGATGCGCTCCCAGATCTGCTCGATTCGAGCAAGTGTCGCATTGTCGTCGCCGCCCTCGGCCACCTGTGATCCAAGACGACTCATCTCAATCGACATTTCGGGAAGCAGGTCCGTCGCCGAGCCGGTCAGCGCAATCGTTGTCGACGGAGCGTCGCCGTCGACGATGACACCACCGTCGATCAGCTCCCCGCTTTCGAGTGCGGGTTCGGCGCCTTCGGGCACGTCGGTTACGTCGACCGTCGACGGCGTCTCCGCATCTGGTTCGTTGACCGTCGTTGCGCAGGCACCGAGCAACAGCGAACATCCCGCCACCATCAGTTTGCGGAACATCAGGCAGTGACCAGAATCCGTTCGCTGGCAAACGAGCCGACTCCGACGTGGTGTCCCTCGATCTCGACGGTCAGGGTGCCATCAGGTGACAGCGCCGTGACTGTGCCGACATTGCCCGGCTGGATAGCTGACGCTTCAAGAAATTCGAGGAGGCCGGGTTCGAATTCGAGTTCTTCGGTGATGCGACGAACCGTGAAGGCATCCCCGACGGCAATTTTCGACAACGGGCCCGAATCGGGCCGGGCCTCGTATCCAGATCCAGGGATCGGATTGCCGTGCGGACACGTGGTCGGGTCACCGAGCAACTCGACCATGGCCTGCTCGACTGAATCGCTGATGACGTGCTCCCAGCGGCCGGCCTCGTGGTGAGCCTCGGCCCACGAGAGCTTCAACACGTCGGTGAGGAACCGTTCAGCCAGCCGGTGGCGCCGCACGACCTGCTCGGCAAGTCGCTCGCCAGCGGCGGTGAGCGCGATTGCTTTGTCGCCGGTGATGAGTCCTTCGGCCTCGAGCCGCTTCATCATTTCCGACACGGCTGGCCGGCTCACCTGGAGACGTTCGGCAATGCGCGCCTGGATGACGTCGACATCGTCCTCCTGCAGTTCGAAGATGCACTCGCAGTACTCCTCGAACGCTGGATGGTGCTCACCCGGGTTCGGCATCTCACCAACCTACCTGTCCCCCATCGCCTGGTCGCCTCGTCCTCGCATCTCGCACCCCGCTGCGCGCTCCCCGTGCCCAAAATGTGCAGGAAAATCGTCGCCTGTCGACGCCCGCCCAACATTTTTCGGTGTGGTTCGGTGTGGTGTGGCGTGGTGGGGTGCCGTGCGGCGTGGGCTGGAGGGTGTGGGGTGCGTCAGGTGCGCTGGAGGCGGCGAAGCCAGCTCTCGGCGTAGCGCAGGCGCCGGTTGAGTTGTTCGTTCGTGGCACTCGCCACTCGGTTCACGCCAGCCAGACGGTTCATCTCGCCCTGCACCTTGGCGTGATTCCATCCGGTGATATCGACGAGCCGCTTGGCGACATGGGCATTGCGGGTACGCAGATCGTCCTTGATCTCGGCAACGCTCATCGAACCATGCGGAATCAGCCCGGCTGCCGTCGGAATCTCCGGCAAGTCGAGACCGAGTGCGGGATCGTCGGAGAAGAACGGGTCAGGCGGGTCGGGCTCGTCGTCGTAGGCGACCATCCCAAGGTCCTCGGGCGAGAAGTTCATCTCGAAGTCAATGCCGTCAAGGTGCTTGCCGTCCTCGCCAACGGTGTGCATCGTGATGTCGGTCACCGTTGAGGCGACAACAGAGAAGAGAGACATCTGCTCCATGTCGTCCTCGTGGACCTGATTCTCAAGGCCGCCGTCGGGCTGGAAATCGTCGTCGTCGCCGGTGCCGGGCGGCCGCAGCACGTGGCGCCGCGCCTCAGCGATGGTGAACGCGTGAGCCCGCAGACGCGGATCGTCGGGGATATAGACGTACGCCTTCTGGCTCGACCGGCCCGCTTGCCAGCGCACGAAACGTCCAACCGCCTGGCGGAAGAACAGTTCAGTCGACGTGGTGGTGGCGAACACCCCCACTCGCAGTCGAGGAATGTCGACCCCCTCGGACACCATCCGGACCGAGACGAGCCACGGCCTGTCGTTCTCGCTGAACTCGGCGATCTTCTTTGATGCGCCGGGATCGTCACTGACGACCACGTCAGCCGGCACACCGAAACGGTCACGCAGCAAGATCGCGATCTGCTGCGCGTGGTCCTGGTCGGTGGCGATGACCAGGCCACCCGCGTCGCGCTGTTCGGAGCGGATGTTGCGGAGCTGGTCGTTGGCCTTCTTCAGGACGGCCGGCATCCACTCGCCTTCGAGGCTGAGTGCGGTGCGCAGGCGCATCGAGGATTGGTCCTTGGTCAGCTCGTCCTGGAAGTTGGCCGACACCGTGTCACCCGACGCCGATGTCCACTCCATCTCCCCGTCGACGCGCGGGAAGTAGACCGGGCGCACCACGCCGCCGTCGCGTAGCGCGTCGGCGTAGCCGTACGTGTAGTCCGCGTGGGCCAGTTCGCCCTCTGCGGTGTTGTCGTAGCGGACGAACGGAATCTGGGCAGCGTCGCTGCGGAACGGTGTACCCGACAGCGAGAGCCGCTTGTGCGCGTGGCCGAACGACTTGCGGACGCCGTCACCCCAGGCCTTTTCGTGGCCCGCGTGGTGGATCTCATCGAGGATGATGAATCCTTCTGCCGAGAGCCCGGCCAGCTTCTTCGCAGCGTTGCCCATTGCCAGCTGTTGGTACGTCGTGACCAGGCCGTGCACGTCGCGAGCCAAGCCGTCGCCGGGCGACCAATCCGGATCGAGCTGCAGGCCCATTCGATGCGCAGCACGGGACCACTGGATCTTGAGGTGGCTGGTCGGAGCGACGACGATCAGCGGCCGGTTCTCGTCGGCCAGCGCAGCGCGGGCACAGGCAAGCGCAAACGTCGTCTTGCCGGCACCAGGCGTGGCCACCGCCAGATAGTCCGGACCGGTGGTGGCGCGAAAGAGATCAAACGCAGCGCGCTGCCACGGGCGGAGGGTGACGGTCGACATGAGCGGTTTCGAGTCTGGCGACCGAGGCGATGGGGCACAACGCGCAACCGGTCAGATTCAGGAACGATGTGCGCTTCAGTGACGCGCTCCCGACCCCGACCTAACTCCTGCTCCGGGCCTGACGTCACTCGGGTACGGTGGTCGGTGATGAATGAACTGAGCTGAGCCCACCGTCCGTTCGCTCTCCCGAAAGGCGCCTCATGGCTGCTTCACTCATCGCTCGATCCGTCTCCGTCTCGCGAGGCCCGCTCATCGTGCTCGATTCCGTCGACCTCACGTTGGCCCCTAGCCGCTGCGTGGGGCTGATCGGGCCCAACGGCGTCGGCAAATCGACGCTGCTCTCCACGCTGGCCGGCACGGTCGCAACCGACAGCGGGTCGGTCGCGCTCACCCCGCCGTCGGCCAACGTCGGTCTCTTGCCGCAGGAACCAGGACGCTCATCAGATGAGACAGTCCGGCAATTCTTGGCGAGACGTACCGGCGTTGCGGCAGCTCAACATGAACTCGACGTCACCACCCAGGGCCTGGCCGACGGCGCAGCGGGCGCCGACGATCGCTACGCCGACGCGCTTGACCGGTGGCTGGCGCTCGGTGCTGCCGACTTCGATCCTCGTGTCGACGAGGTGTGGGCATCGCTCGGGCTCGGCGCCCGGCTCCTCGACCAGCCGACTGCGACATTGTCCGGTGGCGAGGCTGCCCGCTCGTCGCTCGCTTCGCTGCTGCTCTCTCGATTCGACGTCGTGCTCCTCGACGAACCAACCAACGATCTCGACCACAATGGACTCGAGCGCCTCGAGCAATGGGTGCTCGGCCTCGCCGCACCCGTGCTGGTGGTGAGCCATGACCGGACCTTCCTCGAACGCACCGTGACCGACGTGGTCGAGATCGATCACCACACACACCGCGCCACCTGGTTCTCCGGCGGATGGGCAGCGTTCCTCGCCGAACGTGAGCTCGCCAAGCAGCATGCTCGCGAGGCCTTCGAGGAGTTCGACGGCAAGCGGCGCAGCCTGCTTGATCGGGCGCAACGCGAACGGGAGTGGGCAACCCAGGGCCAGGCCAAGGTCCGCAAATCAGGTGAGAGCGACAAGCACATCAAACACTTCAAAATGGATCAGACCGAACAGTTGGCCGGTAAGGCAGCTCGGACGCAGAAGGCCGTCGACCGACTCGACGTGGTTGAGGAACCACACGAGCAGTGGCAGCTGCAACTCACAATCCCCACCGTGGCCCGGAGCGGCGACATCGTGGCGTCGTGCCAGCAGGCGGTCGTCGATCGCGGGAGCTTCGTGCTCGGCCCACTGGACCTGACAATTCAGTACGGCGAACGAGTGGCGCTGGTCGGAGCGAATGGCGCCGGCAAGACCACGTTGATCGAACTCATCCTGGGACGATTGACGCCAACTGCAGGGTCGGTCCATCTCGGTCGCAGCGTCGTTGTCGGAGAAATCGAACAGGCGCGTCGCCATCTGCTCGGCGACTCGACCCTGGTCGAGTCGTTCATGGCAGCAGCAGCCGATCACGGATTTGTGGACACGGTGGGCGACACTCGAACACTGCTCGCGAAGTTTGGTCTCGGCGCGGAGCACGTGCATCGACGCGTCGACACGTTGTCGCCCGGCGAGAGAACCCGAGCCTCGTTGGCACTGCTGATGCGCACCGGGGCGAACCTGCTCGTGCTCGACGAGCCGACCAACCATCTCGACATCGAAGCGATCGAACAACTTGAGCAGGCGCTCGACACGTTCGGTGGCACCGTTGTGCTGGTCACCCACGATCGGGCCCTGATCGAACGCGTCCGTCTGACCCGCACGATGGTCGTTGCCGACGGACAGGTCACCGAGCGCTGACTGCCGGCGAAACCCGACAAGAGCGACGGCCTCGGAACCTTGTGACGGTGGATCGGTAGCGTGGGCTCATCGCTCACCACTCGGCTCTCGATGCGTTCTCGCCGGCAGTCCGTGAGTGGTTCGCGGGATCGTTTCCCGAGCCGACGCAGCCGCAAGTGCAGGGTTGGCCGCACATTCGCAATGGCGAGCACACGCTGATCTGTGCGCCGACCGGGTCCGGCAAGACGCTCACGTCATTCCTGTCGTCAATCGACTCACTCACCACCAACTCGCGGCCGGAGGAGCGCTCACATCGCACTCGCGTCCTCTACATCTCGCCGCTGCGCGCGCTGGCGTTCGACATCGAGAAGAACCTGCGGGCACCGTTGAAGGGCATCGAGTTCGCCGCTGAGCGTCTCGGCGAACCGTTCGTGGTGCCCGAGGTCGGCATGCGCACCGGCGACACTCCGGCGAACGATCGCCAGAAGCTGATCCGCCGACCGCCCGACCTGTTGATCACCACGCCTGAGTCGCTGTATCTGATGTGCACCTCCGCGGCACGCGAAACGCTGGTCGGAGTCGAGACGGTCATCATCGACGAGATCCACGCCATGGCCGCCACCAAGCGTGGTGCGCACCTGATGCTCACGCTTGAGCGTCTCGAAGAGATCACCGAGAAGCCGCCGCAACGGATCGGCCTGTCGGCCACGCAACGGCCGCTTGAAGAGGTTGCAGAGTTCCTCGGCGGTTTCAGTGAACCCGGTGTCAAGCGGCCGGTACAGATCGTCGACGCCGGTATTCGCAAGACCCTCGAAGTCGAAGTCGTCATCCCGGTCGAAGACATGTCGGGACTGGGCCGGCCGACCAACGAGACTCCTTCAAGCGTCGCGGGCTCCGGCATGGGCGACTCGCGCAGCTCGATCTGGCCGTCGATTTATCCCGAGATCCTCAAGCGCATCCTGGCCAATCGCACCACGATCATTTTCTGCAATGCCCGCCGTGCTGCGGAACGACTTGCGGCCAAACTCAACGAACTTGCGGTCGAAGAGGGGGTGCCCGGCATCGTTGATGCCGAGTCCGGGTTGATGGTCGAGGAGCTCGTCAAGGCGCACCACGGGTCACTCGCGCGTGAGCAACGCGTGGTCATCGAAGACCAATTGAAGCGCGGCGACCTTCGAGCCATCGTGGCCACCTCGTCGCTCGAACTCGGCATCGACATGGGCGCTGTCGACTTGGTCATCCAGGTCGAGTCCCCCGGCGCGGTGAGTCGTGGATTGCAGCGCATTGGCCGCGCCGGGCACCAGGTCGGCGAACCGTCGCGTGGATCGATCTTTCCGAAGCACCGCGGCGACCTGCTCGAAGCCGCGGTAGTGACACGGCGCATGATCGACGGAGCGATCGAGACCACGCAGTACCTCCGCAACCCGCTCGACGTGCTCGCACAGCAGATCGTGGCGCACCTCGCCGCGGTCGAGGAATGTTCGGTGGGCGAGGTCACTGATCTGGTTCGCCGATGCGCGAACTTCGCCGAGATCTCCGACGACCTGATGAGCAACGTTCTCGACCTGCTGTCGGGGCGGTATCCGAGTGAAGAGTTCTCCGAGCTGCGCCCGCGCATCGTGTGGGATCGCGTCAACAACACACTGCGGGCACGCGACGGTTCCAAACGCCTCGCGGTCACATCGGGCGGCACGATTCCCGATCGCGGACTCTTCGGGGTGTTCCTCCCCGACGGGACACGGGTCGGCGAACTCGACGAGGAGATGGTCTATGAATCGCGGCCCGGCGAGACCTTCGTGCTCGGGGCCTCCACGTGGCGGATCGAAGACATCACGTTTGAACGCGTCACCGTCACCCCTGCGCCGGGTCAGCCAGGCAAGATGCCGTTCTGGCACGGCGACCGTCCGGGACGTCCGCTCGAACTTGGCCGAGCACTCGGTGCCTTCGTCCGCGAGATTCACGAACTCGACGACAAGTCCGCGCAGCAACGGTTGATGGAGCACTACCAGCTCGACGCGTTTGCTGCCAGCAACCTCACGCAGTACGTCGCCGAGCAGGTCGAGGCAACAGGTGCAGTCCCCGACGATCGCACCATCATCGTTGAGCGGTTCCGGGATGAGATCGGCGACTGGCGCATCTGCATCCTCAGTCCATTCGGCACACCGGTGCATGCGCCGTGGGCCATGGCAATCGAACGTCGACTCATCGATCAGTACGACATCCCTGTCGAAACGATGTGGGGCGATGACGGAATGGTGCTGCGGCTGCCCGAATCGGCTGACGAACTCCCCCTCGAAGCGATCCTCATCGACCCCGAAGACATCGACGAGCTTGTCGTCGAAACACTCCCTCAGACGGCGCTGTTCTCCGCACGCTTCCGCGAATGCGCGGGCCGAGCGCTGCTGCTTCCCCGGCGCCGACCCGACAAGCGCACACCGTTGTGGCAGCAACGTCAAAAGGCAGCCGACCTCCTGGCCGTCGCCTCCAAGTTCCCGACGTTCCCCATCCTGCTCGAGGCGACCCGGGAGTGTCTCCAAGACGTCTTTGACGTGCCGGCGCTGCGCGAAGTGCTCGGTGATCTGCGCTCGCGCAAGGTGCGTGTCGTCAGCGTCGATACCGGCAAGGCCAGCCCGATGGCGTCCAGCCTGTTGTTCAACTGGATCGCCGCGTACATGTACGAGGGCGATGCTCCGCTTGCCGAGCGACGCGCAGCGGCGTTGGCGCTCGACCGCGATCTGTTGCGGGACCTCCTCGGTGCCGAAGAGCTGCGCGATCTGCTCGATCCCGAGGTGCTCGCCGATGTCGAGTTGCAACTGCAGTGCCTGACGGCGGGTTGGCGGGCGCGTTCGGCCGATGAGCTGCACGACGTGCTGCGCAAGGTCGGCGACTTGTCCGCCGCTGACATCGATCTCCGCTGTCGGTCGGCCGCCGACGAGGCCGCAGCGCTGCAAGCCAGCGAGGCGGACCCAGCGCCCGACGGCACCCAGCTCGACGCGCCCATCGGGATGCCGGACCAACCGCGAGCAGACGATTCCGACGTCGATCGCACACGGGCCGGTAACGAGCAGGCAGCAGAATGGTTGGCGCAGCTCTTGGGCGAGAAACGTGCGATCGAGATCTCGGTCGGCGGGGAGACCCGGTACGCCGCAGCAGAAGATGCCGCGCGCTACCGCGACGGCTTGGGGTGTGCGATTCCGTTGGGTTTACCCATGGCATTCACCGAGCCAGTCGCACGGCCGCTCGAAGATCTGGTCGGTAGATATGCCCGTACGCACGGCCCGTTTGTTGCGGTCGACGTGGCCCGCCGCTTCGGTGCTCCGGTCGAACGCGTTGCCGGCGCGCTCGCCGCGTTGGAAGGCGAGGAGCGCGTCGTCATCGGCGAGTTTCGCCCCGAGGGCGTGTCACGTGAGTTCTGCGAAGTCGACGTGCTGCGTCAGCTGCGGCGGCGGTCACTGGCCGCGCTCCGTCGCGAAGTCGAGCCGGTCGAACAGCAGGCGTTTGCGCGCTTCTTGCCGGCGTGGCACAACATCCCCGCCGACCGTCGCGGCGCGGAGGCTTTGGTCGAGTCCTTGGGAATGTTGTCCGGCGCGGCCCTCGTCGCGTCCACCATTGAGGCCGACGTGTTGCCGGCACGAGTGCGGGCATTCCGTCCCACGATGTTGGACGAGTTGCTCACCGCCGGTGAGCTGGTCTGGATCGGTGCGGGCGCGGTGGGAGCGCGCGACGGACGGATCCGGTTGTGTTTCGTCGATCAGCTTGCGCTGCTGTCACCAGGCTGGGAACCACGTGATCGGCCCGAAGGCGTGCTGCACGACGCGCTCCGCGAGCTGCTTGCTGAGCGGGGCGCCAGCTTCTGGAGTCAGCTGCGCGGCGCCGCTCCCGGTTCACAGGACCCTGAGATTCTCACAGCACTGTGGGACCTGGTCTGGGCCGGCGAGGTCACCAATGATTCGCTCGCTCCGCTGCGTGCCGTGCTCGGCGGCGCGAAGGTCGCGTCGAAGTCCGCTACGTCACGGCGCACGTCGCGCCCCCGGCCGGGCCGGTTGAATCGGATCGGGCCGCCCGCAGGCCAAGGCAGATGGAGCCTGGTTGCTCCGCTCCTCGCCCCTGCCGCGCACCCCACCGAGGCATCGCACGCACAAGCGTTGCAGATGGTCGAGCGATATGGCGTCGTCACCCGCGAGGCAGTGTTGGCCGAAGGTATCGCCGGCGGCTTCACCAGCGTGTACGGCGTTCTGAAGGTGCTTGAAGAGCGCGGGCAAGTCCGGCGCGGCTACTTCGTTGACGGGCTGGGTGCTGCTCAGTTTGCTGTGCCCGGTGCCGTCGACCGGCTGCGCGCTGCTCGCGAAACACCTGATCCGCTGCTGCACCCTGAGGATGTGCCCGATCCGATCGTGTTGGCCACCACCGACCCGGCACAGCCGTATGGCGGCGCGCTCGATTGGCCCGACACGCCGGGTCGGCCCGCTCGGAATGTGTCCTCGCTGACCGTGCTTCGTGCCGGCGAGCCGCTGGTGTGGTTCGACAAGCGCGGGCACCATCTCGTCACCTTCCCCAACGCACTCATCGACACGAGTTGGACTCAGGCGCTGCAAATGCTGGTGCGAGACGGACGACTGAAGTCGCTCGAGATTCGCAAGGTCAACGGCGACACCCTGACCGGTGCCGACGCTCCCGAGGGGTTCGTCGAGTTACTCCGTGCTGCCGGGTTCGCTGACGGCTACCGCGGCATGACCTTCCGCGGATAGCCAGCCGACAACCGGCAGAAACCTTTAGCTGGGCGCAACCGAGCTGTCGGGCACCCAGTTGCCGTGGAAGCCGAACGGGACCCGTTGGGGGAGGCTGATACGTGCGACTTCGCCGCGTCCGAGGTCCGCCGCATCCAGCACACAGAGTTCGCTGCCGTCGGTCGTCGCGTCATAGACAACAGTAAGGAGCCAGCCGTCGTCCTCGTTCGTGCCGTCGATCTTCGGAACGAAGACCGGTTCAGCCCCACCGCGGCCATGTCCGTAGTCGTGCTCGTCAACGGCACCGGTCGAAAAATCGGTCTTCAGAGTGGATCCGTGAAGGTTCGCGACTTGACCCGGCTTGATCTCGGAGGTGTACCCGTAACGGTGTTCCTTGAGTCCGAATCGCGGATTGTGCCGCGGGAATTCTTGCGGGCGGTCACTGATCCGAGTCTCAGAGACCCGACGCGTCGACGGGTCAATGACCCACCGGTCGAGTGTCGGTGGTGCCTCGGCGAAGGGACCCTGCCGATCATCGACCATGAGGTTGTCGTATCGACAGAGATCAACGACAACCGTTCCGTCGGCCGCGTCGTAGGCGTTGAGGGGGTGGAACACGTAACAGGGGTCAACGTCGCACCAGATGATGTCGTCGGCGGCGCCATTCCGAGGCAGCAAACCAACGCGTGCGGCGCGATCGTTGTTCCACTTGAACGGGAAGGCGTAACCAGCAACAAGCACGTCCATGTTGACGGTGACGGGCAGGTCGTAGACGACGACGTACTTCTCCGTCAGCGACATGTCGTGCATCATTGGCATGTCAGCAACGGGGATTGCGACGTTCTTCGTCACGCGTCCATCACCGCCAACAACGGTGTAGTTGACGTGGTCGATCAAGTCGGGCCAGTGATAGTTAACTGAATGGAGCTCGCCGGTCGAAACGTCGTACTTCGGGTGGGCGGTGAACGGACCGTCGAGCGTGTCATGGAATCGGTTGATGCCGAGCGAGTTGAGTTCGTAGTCGAGCTCGACGGGTGGTTGGCCACCTTCCACCATCGCCCAGGTCGTGCCGGCGAAACCGCCGACGTTCGTGTTCGAGCCGAAGAGGCCAGCGGCGCGGTCCGCGGCGTTGAGGACGAAGCGGTTCTTGTACCACTCGGCCTTGCCGCCTCGCAGCCGCACGCCGTGCACCATGCCGGTCCCGAGGAACCAGTGGTGCAGAGCCGGGTCGTCGACGGACTCAGGGTTCGGCCCGTTGCGGAGCCAGCGGCCCTCGAGCTCGACAGGAATCTCGCCGACGACGGGCAGGTCGTGGGCGGTGACTTCGGATTCGACCGCGGCGTAGTTGCCGGCGAGGTACTGGTTGTCGTGTGGGCGGCGCAGCGGCAGTGCGGCCGTTTCAGCGGTGTCGGTCATGGTGGCTCCTGAGGTCTCGTGCGCGGGACCACGAAATGTGGATTCCTGTCAACCTACGCCTTGCAGCAACCGCCAAACGCAGGATGGCGGTTCACGCCGTCTCGTCCTGTCCGTTTGTGTCGGGATTCTTGAGGACCCCTCCGCACATATCCCGACGCAAACGTCGTTGGTGTGCGCTGACAACCGGTCCGGCGACTCAGTCTTTGGGAGTGACGGCGCGCAGGCCGGCCCAGGCCAGCGCGCTGACTTCAGCGGCGATCGCGTCAGGATCGAAGTCTTGGCCGAGGCCGACCAGGCGACGGCTTGCGCCCTCGGCCAGACCGACCAGAGCGTGCGCCAACGTTTCGCGATGCGACTCGTCGATGTCGACGGCAATCAACGGTGCAACCGCTCGGGCGGACTCAGCGGTGATCTTGCGAATGGCTTCGTTGAACTCGTCGTCACGTCGTGAGCCCGAACCAAACAGCAGGCGGAAGCCGTCGTGGTCGTCGGCGACCCAGCGGAAGTAAGCACGGAAGCCAAGTTCGGTCTGGCTTTTTCCGTTCGTTGCCTCGGCAGTGGCCTTGTCGATGTTCGTCCGCAGCCGATTGCCGACCTCTTCGATCAACGCTTGATACAAATCGCGCTTCGAATCGAAGTGTTGGTAGAGCACCGGCTTGGTGACGCCAGCAGCCTCCGCGATACCGTTCATCGACGCACCGTGGAAGCCGGAATTGGCGAAGACGTCGAGCGCGACATCGAGAATTTGCTCGCGACGAGCGGGGGCTGAGAGGCGTTGCGACATAAAGAGTTACCCGATGGTAACCGGGTCAGCGGGCGACTGGAAAGGCAACCACTTCAGCGCGGGACTCACAGGCCGCGTTCACGGTCGTCACGGTCGGCTGCCTTGACGGCGTAGCCGAGGATGATCGACGGCGCGAGCAGCACACAGCCGATGACCAGAGCCACGATGACGAGCGTTGCCATGACAGAAGTGAAACCGAACAAAAAAGCCATGAAGAACAGGGCCATGGCCAGCGCGACAAAGAGATATCCGACGCGATTGGCCAGGAGCGTCCACTTCGCGATCTTGGCTCGTTTGACCCGCACCGGGTCGAGGGCAGGATCGTTCGGGCTGGTCGCTTGGGAGCCTGAGGGAGTGTTCGACATACTGTCCAGACATGCTACGAGCCGCGACGACCGAGTCAGTCTGGACCACCACATCTGATGCAGCGACGGGCGTTCCACAGTGACCGTTCGCGTCGAACGCGACGGTCGGGTCACGATCATCACCCTTGATCGACCGGAACGGCGCAACGCCATCGATCATCCCACGTTGCTCGAGTTGCTCGACGTGCAAGCCGACATCGCGGCGCGCTCCCCCACCGAGACGCGCGTCGTGGTCCTCACGGGTGCTGCTCCAGCGTTCAGTGCAGGCGCCGACTTGAACGGCGTCGAGGCAGGCCAGTTCGCGACGGGCCTGCGCCGCGTCCTCGTTGGATTCGGTTCGCTCCCCGTCCCGGTGATCGCCGCAATCGACGGCCCCGCGCTCGGTGCGGGGACACAGCTGGCCATTGCAGCAGATCTGCGCATCGCCACCCCCGACAGCCCGCTGGGCATTCCAGCTGCACGGCTGGGCATCTCGGTCGACCATTGGACAATCCGGCGCCTTCGCGACGAGTTCACGGCGCCGGTTGCCCGGGCGATGCTCGTCGGCACTGAGAATTACTCCGCCGAACGGCTACACGCACTTGGCGGCATTCATCGGCTCGGCGATCTCAGCGATGCTCGAGAGTGGGCGCAACGGCTCGCGCAGTTTGCGCCGCTCACCGTTGTCGCGCACAAACTCGGACTCGAGACGGCGGACTTCGACGCCCCGACAGTCGACGCCTTCGAGGCCGCACGATCGGCTGCGTGGGCGAGCACCGATGCCGACGAGGGCCGTACAGCGTTCCTCGAGAAGCGAGCAGCGAACTTCACCGCATCCTGACCTGCACGTTCGAGGCCACCGGCCATCGCCCAGCCACGATCGGGGTGGCTTGCGGCCGAAACAGACGGTCAGCGCAGCGGTGCAGGGAGTTCGTCAGCGTGGACGACCGTCAGGCGTTGGGTACTCCGTGTCAGAGCGACGTACAACGCCCGCATGCCGTGCTCAATGCTGTCAACGATGACCGACGGCTCAACCACGACGACCCCGTCGAGTTCGAGGCCCTTCACCACGCTCACCGGCACCAGCGTCACGCCGGCATCGAGTCCGGTGCGCGTTGCGGTGCCGTGGTCGACACCCGCTTCGGTCAGCGCGACCGAAAGGTCGTCAATCATCTGATCAGGGGCGACGATGCCGAGGCTCGCCCCGGGGATTGCTCCCGCAAGCGCCAAGACCTCGTCGGCGACCGTCTTGCCGAGCAGCTCGGTCGAGGGCGCCCGCACGATTGTCGGCGACACATCACCAACGCGGACCGAGTCCGGTGCACGCAGCGAAGGGGTCGCCACCGCCATCACCTTGTTGGCGAGCTCCATGATCTGACCCGGAATCCGATAGCCGACCGACAGTCCAATGACGCGCGCCGGCTTTCGGTCGGGCAGGTGAGCGAGCACATCGTCCCACTCGTTGGGTGCCAGCGGGCCGGTCGCTTGGGCAAGGTCGCCGACGATGGTCATCGCTCCGCTGAGTGAGCGGCGCGTCGCCATCTTCAACTGCATCGGTGTGAGGTCTTGCACCTCATCGATGACGATGTGGCCGTAGGTGCGGATCTCGTCGAGCTCATCGATCTTGCCGCCCTTGCCCGGTCGCGGGCCGAGCACATCGCGGACGTCATCCAGTAATGCAACGTCAGACAATGCCCAGCGCACATCGTCGACCGTCGCGGATCGCTCGCGATACAAAGCAAGCGCCTCGGACTCGGACATCACGCCACGTGCTGCCAACTTGAGGAGCGCCCGCGATCCGAAGAGATCGTGCAACAGTTGCGCCGGTGTCAGCAGCGGCCACATCGTGTCGAGCGCAGCGCGCGCTTCTGGCGTGTGCCGCAACGTGTCTTTCACATCGCGCGGACCAATCTCCGGGTCGTGGTATGAGTCCGCAAGCGCCGACCAAAATTCACCTTCGACCGCACGCCGACCCGAGTTGTGACGCTTGAAGCGGCGCTTGGCATTCTTGACGATGCGCGCCGACTCTGCAGCTCGCAGCCGCACGTATCCAGCCCGGAACGGCATCTCAAAGTCGCTGCGCAGCGGACGCTTGCGGTCGGCGATCGCATTGTCGACCATGTCCGACATCCGCTCCTCGCCCTTGATCTTGACCGCTTCGGGCGAGTCGCCCGGCTCATCAGGCCGCCGGAACTGCACGCCGGGGATCAGATCGGCGAGCACCGCCTGCTTGACACCGGCCTCACCAAGTGACGGCAGCACGCGCTCGATGTAGCGGAGGAACACTCGGTTCGGGCCGATGACAAGCACGCCTTGGTCTTCGAGCGGGAAGCGGTGCGTGTAGAGCAGGTAGGCCGCCCGGTGCAGCGCCACCACGGTCTTGCCGGTCCCCGGACCGCCCTGCACGGCCAGCACGCCGCTTTGTGGCGAGCGAATGATCTCGTCCTGTTCGCCCTGAATGGTGGCAACAATGTCGCCGAGCGTTCCGGTACGACCACGCTCGAGGGCAGCGAGCAGTGTGGAGTAGCCGCGCAGGCCTGAGTCGGCGGTCACGACGCCGGGCTCGCCGCCGAGCCCCTCGTCGTGTCCGAGACCGAGATGACCTTCGCCAAAGAATTCGTCTTCGATGCCGAGCAGGTTCCGGCTTTCGACGATGAAGTGACGACGTCGCGCCAGGCCCATCGAGTCGCGTCCCGTTGCTCGGTAGAACGGTTCGGCCACGGGCGCACGCCAGTCGACGACGACCGGTTCACGATCTTCGTCGGCAACGGCGAGCCGGCCGATATGGAACGCCTCGAGCTGGTCAGGCGACTCTGCGTAGCGGTCGATCCGACCGAAGACGAGCGACGCATCACCGAGTTCAAGCTCTTCGAGGCGCCGAACGAGTTGGCCGTCGAACGCGTTGCGCTCAAAGCGCGCCTGGAACGTTCCTCCCATGCTCGCCTCGTTGAGCCCACGGACGCGAAACGCCGCCTTGCGGCTGGTTTCGAGACAGTCGTAGGCGTGGTCGATGTACGCCTGCTCGTCAGCGAGGTCCGGGTGCTGCTGCGTCATAATGAGGTCGTCAAATGCTACCGACATCTGGCCCAGGATCAGATTCTGGTTGCGTGACATGAGTGTCACAGTGGGGCTCTGTCGGGCGCACAACTGGATACCCTCGCCACCGCATGACTGACACGGCACCCTTCATTGCTGCGGCAAACGGCGAGACGGCTCGGCACACGCCGGTCTGGTTCATGCGCCAAGCCGGACGTTCGCTCCCTGAATACCATGAGGTCCGCGGCGAAGGTTCGATCCTGCATGCCATCAAGCAGCCCGACGTCTCCACAGAGATCACCCTGCAACCGGTGCGTCGATACGGCGTCGATGCTGCTGTGCTCTACAGCGACATCGTGGTGCCACCTCATGCCGTCGGTTTCGGCATCGACGTACAACCCGGCACCGGACCGGTCGCCGAGCAGCCGTTCCGTAGCCGCGCTGACCTTGATCGCTTGCGACCGCTCGACTGGGACGACATCAGCTACGTCATCGACACCGTCGATCTGCTCGTCGCTGAACTCTCATCCGACGTGCCGCTGCTTGCGTTCGCCGGTGCACCTTTCACCGTGGGCAGCTACCTGATCGAGGGACGGCCGTCGAAGGACTACCGCTACACCAAGGCAATGATGCACACCGACCCGGTGCTGTTTGGCGACGTGATGGAACGGCTCGCCACCAGCGCGGTCACCTTCATCGATGCGCAACTCCAGCACGGCGCCCGGGCATTTCAACTGTTCGATTCGTGGGCGGGCTCACTGAGCCGAGCCGACTACGAACACTTCGTGCTTCCGCACTCGAAGCGGGTTTTCAATGAGTTGTCCGAACGACATCCCGGCGTGCCCGGCATTCACTTCGGCATCGGCTGCGACCATCTTCTCGAGTCGATGAACACGGTCGGCAACCGCGTGCTCGGACTCGACTGGCGAACCACCATCACCGACGCGCGCCGTCGACTTGGCGACGACCTCGTCGTGCAAGGCAACCTTGATCCGTCTCTCGTACTCGCCGGCACCAAGCCTGCAGTCGCCGGCGCTGAGGCTGTGCTCGCTGACAACGCTGGACATCCCGGCCACATCTTCAACCTCGGCCACGGCGTTCACCAGCACAGCGACCCGAGCGTGCTCCAAGCCGTCGTCGATCTCGTCCACGAACGCACCGCGCAATAATCACAAACGGCGGGCATGCTGGTGTCAATGACTGACAATGCAGGCCGCGTCGGCGTGGTGCTGATGGCGTATGGAACGCCTCGCTCCCCTGAAGAGATCGAGCCGTACTACACCGACATCCGCCGCGGTCGCCCGCCCACCCCCGAGGCGCTCGCTGATCTCGTGGCGCGCTACGACGCAATCGGCGGGATCTCGCCGCTCGCCAAGCTGACCGAAGATCAACGCGATGGGCTGCAGGCGGCCCTCGACGAAATCGAGCCCGACACCTACCACGTGACACTCGGCCTGAAGCACGCTGACCCGAAAGTCGAGGTCGCCAGCGCTGAACTCGCCGCAGCAGGATTCTCCAAGCTGATCGGCCTCGTGCTCGCCCCGCACTATTCCTCGTACTCGATCGGCCAGTACCTCGACCGCACCCGCCAGGGCGTGGTTGACGCTGAGGCGACAACACCCGTCGCAGGTGTCGAGAGCTGGGCTGTCGAGCCAGCCTTCGTCGACTTCATCGCTGCCGACCTCGGCGAACGCCTCGCCACGATGCGCGCATCAACCGAACACCCCGTGCGCGTGCTGTTCACCGCCCACTCCCTGCCCCAGCGGATTATCGACGCCGGCGACCCGTATCCCGACGAGCTCCGGTCGACTGCCGAAGCGGTGGCAGCACGGCTCGGTCTGGCCGAAGGCGACGACTGGACGATTGCCTGGCAGTCAGCCGGCCGAACACCGGAGCCGTGGATTGGACCCGACATCCTCGAAGTGATCGACGAACTCGGAGATGGCGGCCAACACGGAGGCGTCATCGTGAGCGCGGTCGGTTTCGTCGCCGATCACCTCGAAGTCTTGTTCGATCTCGACATTGAGGCCTCCCAGCGAGCCGAGCAAGTCGGCCTGGCATTCGACCGCACGGCGTGCGTCAATGATGAGCCGTCGATCATGGCCGCCCTTGCCCGCCGCGTTGCCGACCTCGCCTGAGCTCTGACCGTTAGACGCGTAGCAGGGGCCGCGTCAGGCAGGTGGGACCGCCTTCGCAGGGGATGCAGAGTTCGTCGGCAAAGAAGGTCGATACCGCGCAGCCGGCGTCGCGCATCAGCTGCAGCGTGATCGGGAAACCTTCGATCGCGATCACCTCGCGCGGTCCCGTCGCCAGCACGTTGAGGTTCAGACCCAGGCTGGCGTCGAACTCTTCCGCGGGCGCTTCGAGCAGCGTGTAGCCCATCCCGATCATCCGCTGGTACAGCGCTGTCGGCATCAGCGGCAGATGGACCAAGGCCAGGTCAGCATCGAGCGCGCTCACGACCGACATCAGGTGGAGGCACGCGTCGGGACCAAGGTGATACGGCAGGTCGTAGACCTCAAGCGAGACGCCGAGCGGTTCGACAATGGCGGCCATTTGGTCAATACCGGATTGGTTGGTTCGAAATCCGCGTCCGACAGCAAGGGTCGTGTCGTCGAGCCAGAAACTGTCGCCGCCTTCGAACGTTCCCGGCGCCTCGATCCGTCCCAACACGGGGATTCCCTCCGCCGCATAGAACGCAGCGTGGAGATCTGCCTCGCCAGCCCGCAGCGGCTTGCCCGGCCGCAGGACGACGGCGCCACCGGGCACGACGAACGACGGGTCGTAGGTGAACACCGAGTCGGCGAGATCGTCGTCGGTGTCGCGGAACCAGACAATCTCCGTTCCCGTTGCTTCGACCAACTCGACAAACCGGTCGTACTGCTTCGACAGCGCGTCGGCGTTGACGGGTTTGACGTAATGCCAACGCTCATGATCGGCGCTGAGCAGCGCCCCGGGCCGGCGCATCGCGACGCGCCGCAATGTCGCCGAGGTCGAACTCACTCCAACGTTCATGTCATTCACGTGCTTCACTCATTTCCTTGCGCTCGGTCGAGGTGGTGGGCATCGCCGGTAAGCAGCGACGCGGCTTCGGCACCGGTGATTGCCGTGCAGAACTCACCGTGGAGGTTGGCCACGCTCATCTGGTGGACGAGTTCGGCGTCGTGATCGACGCCATCGGGGCCGATCCGATTAGTCGCCGCGCATCCGTCGTGGACCAGATAGGTGTCAAACCCGAGGTTCCCAGCCATACGAGTCGTGGTCTCGACACAGAAGTTGGTGAAGAACCCGGCGATGACCAGCCGGTTGACGCCCCGTCGCCGGAGGTCGACTTCGAGCGAAGTCCCGACGAACCCACTGTTGACATCCTTGGCCACAACAATGTCGCCGGCCGCCGTTTCGAACCCCGGTTTCTGGGCGCCCGTGGGCAACGCGAACTTGAGCGGCGACGCCGCTTCGCGTGAATCGTGTCTCGTGAACGCGACCTGGCGGTCGGCTTCGCGCCAGGCTGCGAGCACGTCGAGCATCACCGACTCCGCATCAGGGTTGTTCCGCCGTCCCGTTGGCCCGCCCCAATGCTCGAGGACGTCGACGCCAAGCTGGACGTCGATCAAGAGCAGAGCGGTGTCGGCACCAAACGCGGGGATCATCGGCGCCAAGGTACGCCACCGCCACCCCGGTTGGGACCTCGCGCGGTCAGAGTCGGTTGATTCAGCTCTACCCTCGATACCGATGACTGACAGAATCGCCGTCGTCGGCGGCGGCATCGCCGGATTGGCGGCAGCACACCGACTCGCCACCGATGGGGTGGACGTGACGATCTTCGAGCGCGGCGACCGGGTCGGTGGACGGATTCGTAGTTCACCATTCGCCGGGGTTCCCGAAATCGACGAAGGCGCTGATGCATTCCTTGCTCGCGTTCCTGAAGGCATTGCCCTGGCCGCCGATGTGGGCCTTGGCAAAGCACTCGTCCACCCCGAACCCGTTGGTGCTGCCGTCTGGCACCAGGCTCTCCACCCGATTCCCGACGGCCTCCTGCTCGGTGTGCCGGGCAAGATCGGCCCGATGGCCACGACCGGACTGCTCACCTGGCGGGGCAAGCTCCGCGCAGCGTTGGAACCACTCCTACCTCGCACGTCACTCGACTCCGACTCGATCGGCGAGTTCGTCAGGGCCCGTTTCGGCAACGAGGTTCATGAACGCCTCGTCGACGCGCTCGTCGGCAGCATCTACGCCACCGACACCGACCGTTTCAGCTTGGCCGAGGTCCCACAACTCGACGCGCTGGCGCGGGCGAACCGCAGCCTGCTCCTCGGCGCCAGAGCGTCACGACAGGCTGCCGGCACAGCCACCGCTGCATCCGCACCGATTTTCGCAGCACCAAGCCGTGGTGTCGCCGATCTGACTCGCGCGACTGCAGACGCCGTGGTTGCAGCTGGCGGCACGCTTCAGCTGGGCCACGCGGTCGGGTCGATCACCGCAGCTGGAGCTGGCTGGGACGTCGACGATCAGCACTTCGGTGCGGTGATCCTGGCCACACCTGCTCCGGTCGCATCCTCGCTGTTGGCCGCGGTAGCTCCCGAGGCATCGGCCGCGCTCGGCGCTGCCGAAACGGCCGACGTCATCATGGTCACTCTGCATGTCGATGCAGGCGAATGGCCCTACCGGTTCGCGGGACGAAGTGGGTATCTCGTCCCCAAGCCTGTGCAACGGTCGGTGACCGCCGCCTCGTTCGGCTCCCAGAAGTGGGGCCACTGGCAGCCGCCGGACGGAGGGCAGATCCTGCGCGTGTCGCTCGGCCGAGATGGCCAGCCCGCGCTCCAGTTCTCCGACGACGAGGTCGTCGAACGAGTCCTCGACGACCTCAGCCTCCATCTTGGCGTCCGATTCACGCCCCGGGAAATACGAATCAGCCGCTGGCCCGGTGCGTTTGCCCAGTACCGCCCACACCACGCACGCTGGGTCGATGCCGTCGAGGCAGCCCTGCCATCCGGCTTGTTCGTTGCTGGCGCGGCATACCGTGGCATCGGGATCCCCGCATGCATCCGACACGGCGCAGCGATCGGGCAACGAGCTGCACAGAACCTCCGTTCTCTGCCAGACTGATTGGCCAATGAGTTCGATGACGCCCGACGACACAGCGCCCGAAAATGCGGCGCGGCGCACCGGGATGATTACCGCGCTCGGAGCTGTCCCCGTGCTGATCGTCGGCACCGTGTTCTTGATGGGCCTCGGCGGCGACCCCGACACGACCTCGATCGACAACGAGCAGACCACGGCCACCACGTCACCGGTGTTCATCGACGCCAACGCCACGAACACACCAGCATCATCAATCACGCCCACCACCGTCACACCGACGACATTCATGCCGACGACCACGGTTGCCCCGGCGGCGACAGTGCTCGAAGCACCGCTCAAGCAGCCGATCGATCCGCCTCTCGATCCCCGCGGCCACGAGGACCATGTTGAGATCGGCGGCATCGCCATTCCGAAGCTCGGCATTGATACGCCGCTGCTCGAGGGCATCCGGCTCACCACACTCGACAACGGCCCTGGTCACTGGCCAGGCAGTGCGATGCCCGGCGAGGTCGGCAACGTCGTCGTCGCCGGCCATCGGACCAGCCACGACGCCCCGTTCCGAGACCTCGACCAACTCGTCGCAGGTGACGTCGTCGAGTTCACCACCGCGGCAGGCCTCATCGAATACACGGTCACGGGCACACAGATCGTCGATCCCGACGCGATCTGGATTGTCGATCCGACCGATACCCCCACTGCCACGCTGTTCGCCTGCCACCCACCTGGGTCGACCCGACAGCGCATCGTCGTCAACCTTGAGCTGAGTTGAGCATCGACACCGGTTCCACTGCCGGGCCTGACGTCGACACCGCAGTCGATCCGCGCCCGCCTCGCCCGCGACACCAACGCGTCGCACGTCCGGCTCTCGCGCTCGGCGCAGGCGCGCTGACCGCACTCTCGCTTCCACCCTGGGGCTTCTGGCCGCTGGCAATCATCGGCGTCATGCTGTTCGAAGTCTGTCTCCGCACAGCGCAGACCAGATGGGAACGAGTCCGCATCGGCGCACTCTTCGGTGCCGGCTGGATGTATCTCGGCATGGGCTGGATGGTGCAGTTGACGCCACCTGGCTATGTCGCCGCCGGCCTGATCTTCACGACGTATCACGCCGTTGCGGCAGGGGTCGCTCCGGCTGGTCGCTGGGGCGTGATTGGGCGCCCGGCGGCGCACACCCTGGTCGAAGCCATACGGCTCTCGCTGCCGTTCGGTGGCGTACCTCTGGCCACGATGGGTGTCTCCCAAGTCGGCGGTCCGCTTGCTCCGCTCGCGAGTGTCGGCGGCGTGATTCTGCTGACCTGGGTTGTGTTCCAGATCGGATTCGTCCTCGCCGACACCCAACCTGGCGTGTGGGCAGCGATCCGCCAGCTCCGCGACGGCGACCGCACCGTGCTCCCCAACTTCATCGGACGCATTGCGGTTGCCTTGGTCATCTTGTTGTCGTTCGTCGCTCCGAGCGGCGCTGCGACGGGCGGCACGCTGTCGGTTGCTGTTGTTCAGGGCGGCGGCAAGCAGGGGACGAGCGCACTCGAGGTTCCCTCGTCGCTGGTCACGGAACGCCACCTCGAAGCAACGGCGACGATCGATGCCGACCGCGACCTCGACTTCGTGCTGTGGCCCGAGAACACGATCGACGTGAACGACCTCCGAAGCACTCCCGAATTTGAGGACTTCTCAAACTCGCCCATTCGCGACCTCGTCGCCGCAGAGGCGAACAGGCTGGGCGCTCCCATTGTTGTCGGAATCACCGAGGACGCCCGCGCTGATGACCCAACCGCGCGTCGGTACACCAACGCCCAGGTCGTGGTGATGCCCGACGGCGAGCTCGCCGGCCGATACGACAAAGTCCGTCGCGTACCGTTCGGCGAGTACGTACCGCTCCGAGGTGTGCTCGAAAAGATCACGAGCGCGGTCGACCAGGTCGGCGAGGCAGTGCCAGGCACCGAGCGAGCCGTCCTCACGTTCGATGTCGAGAGCCAGGCCGAACCGGTGCAACTCGCCACGGTGATCTCGTGGGAAGTGTTCTTCGGTGGCAGAGCCCGCGAGGGTGTCACCGACGGCGCCACGATCATCATCAACCCGACCAATGGTGCGAGCTATACGGGCACCATCGTGCAGAGCCAGCAGGTGGCATCGAGCAGACTCCGTGCCATTGAGACGGGTCGATGGGTCGTCCAGGCAGCCCCGACCGGGTTCAGCGCAGTCATCAACAGTGACGGCGATGTGCTCCAGCGCACATCGGTGAGCGAGCAGCGCGTGCTGTATGCCGACGTCGAGATGCGCACCGGCAACACGTGGTACACCCAACTCGGCGACGGCCCGTTCATCTGGTTACTCGTCGTCGTGCTCGCTGCATCCATCCTGCTCGCACGCCGCGACCAAGCCACCGGCGTCAGCGGCGAGCCACACATCACCGAGCCCTAACGACGGCGCTTCCGGCTCGACGCAAAAATGGGACTCAAGACCCATTCACCCCGTCGGGCCCCCGCCGCCCGGCTTCGTCTGGTTGAATCGTCCTGGTGGACAGTGCACTGAGCGACGAAGTCCAAGATGACCTCACGGTCGGCGAGTCGGCTTCTGACTTGACCGACGCGGGCGATGCACCGAGCCGGCGCCGGCTGTGGCGGATGCGGTGGGTCTTCACGCGACGCCTGTGCTTCGGCGGTCTCGCCGGCGGTCTGGTTTTTTCTGCCTGTCGATGACCCCATCGCTGCTCCCGCGAGCGGCGCTGATGCAAGGGGTCGTCAGCGGCGTTGCTGTGGCGATCGGCTACGGGTTCGGAAGCCTGCTGTCCTCAATCGTCCGCAAGCTCATACGGCGGGAGCCATCGGCCACATTCAAGCATCGGGCATGGTGGACATTGGCCGGCTCGACCCTCGTCATGGGCGGCCTGTTTCTCTACTACGGGGCGGCCTGGCAAGACGACGTGCGAGCTGCGATGGAGATGGACGGCCTCCGCGCCACCGAATGGTTCCTCATCGTCGTGCTCACCGTGTCTGTCTCTGCCTTCTTCTTGATGATCGCCCGATTTATCAGAGGCGGGACTCGAGCACTCATCCGGTTTGGAGACCGATTCTTTCCGCACCACGTGACCGTGAACGTGAGCGTCGTCACGATGGCCCTCTTGGTCGCCGGGTTCGCGCAAGGTGTCCTCTTCGACGGCATGATCTCATCGATCAACAGCGCCTACTCGCTCACCGATCGCGGGACAAGCCCATGGATCACCCAACCCGACTCCGAGATGCGCAGCGGTGGCGAGAACTCGCTGGTCGACTGGGACTCGATGGGAACGAAGGGTCGCGATTTCGCCGGTGACGGCGGCGGCCCAACGGCCGCCGACATCGAGACGTTCACCGGCGCCGAAGCGATGGAGCCGATTCGGGTCTACGTCGGCCTCGAATCTGCAGACGACACACGTGACCGTGTTGCCCTGGCGATGGCTGAACTCGAACGCACCAATGCGTTCGACCGGTCAGTGCTCGTGGTCAACACCACGACGGGGACCGGGTGGGTCGATGAGAATGTTGTCGACAGCATCGAATTCCTTCACGGCGGTGACACCGCCCAGGTCGCGATGCAGTATTCGTACCTCCCCAGCTGGGTGTCGTTTCTCGTCGACCGGTCCAAGGCGGCCGAGGCGGGAGAACAGATGATCACCGCCATTGACGACCGCATTTCGTCGATGACCCCCGAGGAACGCCCAACACTGCTTGTCTTCGGCGAAAGCCTCGGTTCGTTCGGCACGGAGTCGGCCTTCACCAGCCCGGAGAACCTGCTCGCCAACGTCGACGGGGCACTGCTCGTCGGTCCCACGTTCGTCAATCCACTCCACACCCTGCTCGTCGACGAACGTGATGAGGGGTCTCCGAGCTGGCGACCGATCGTCAACGGCGGCGAGTCGTTCCGATTCGCGGTCGAGCCATCTGATCTGACCGACCCGGAGTTGTTGGATGATCCCGACGACTGGCCGCAGCCCCGCGTTGTGTACCTCCAGAATTCATCTGACCCGATCACCTATTTCAACCCGGCACTCCTCTGGAGCAAGCCATCGTGGCTCGAAGGTGAACGCGGCCCGGACATCAACCCGGACATGGTGTGGATTCCTGCGGTGTCGTTCTTCCAAGTTGCCGCCGACATGGCCTTTTCGATGGACGTCCCTGCCGGCCACGGTCACCGCTATGGATCAAATGTCGTCGATGGATGGGTGCAGCTCGAATCCCCAGACGGCTGGACAGCCGACGACACGGCGGCACTCCGCGACCTGATCGACCAGCGCGCCGAAGAACGCTCCGCCAAGAAAGAAGCCGCCGGCTGACACGTCAGCGGCGCGCCTCGGCGCGCAGCGGACCGACTTCGTACGGTAAGGCGATGACCGAGCGCCCCACCGAGCCCCGCATCACGCCCGTCGATCTCGCCGCCGATCGGTCTCCCGACTCGGTCGACCCCGAACTCGCAGAGATCCTGTCTGGCGCACTCACTCACGACGGCACGCCACTCAACATCTTCGGCGCCCTTGCTCGACATCCCAAGCTGCTGAAGCGCTTCAACCTGCTGGGCGGGTACCTCCTCAACAAGGGGTTGCTGCCAGCGCGTGAACGCGAGCTAGTGATCCTGCGGATCGGCTGGAACGCCAAAGCGGTCTACGAGTTCGGCCAGCACACGATCATCGGCCGACAAGCCGGCGTGACCGACGAGGAAATTTCCGCACTCACCAAAGCACCCGACGGCCACCCCTGGTCCGCCGATGACGCGGCGCTCATCGCCATGTCCGACGAGCTCAGCGACGACGACTGCGTCACCGATGCGACATGGGAACGTCTTGTCACCCGGTGGTCTGAGGCCGAGCTCGTCGAACTGCTCGTCGTCGCCGGTTTCTATCGGCTGGTATCCGGCTTCCTGAACAGCGCAGGCGTGCAGCTCGACGAGGGCGTCCCCGGGTTCCCAGACTGACGCCTCCCAAGGTCCGCGATGTTCGGCACCGGTAGCCATTGCCTCACATTTCTGGTCGAATGGAGACATGACGGAATACGCCCCGCCACTGCGGGACATCAGATTCGCTTTCGACGAAGTCTGCGACTTGCCCGGCCTGCTCAAGCTTGACGAATTCGACCACGTCGAGACCGACATGGTGTTCGCGGTGCTTGACGAAGTCGGCCGTTTCGCCGCCGAGGTCATCGCACCCACCAACGTCGACGGCGACCAGATCGGCGCACAATGGATCGCTGGTGCTGATACCGATGATGGCTGGGCGGCAGTCAGTACCCCCGAGTCGTTCCGGAGCGCCTACGCCAAGCTCGTCGATTCAGGCTTCAATGCCATTCCGTTTGAGCCCGATTTCGGCGGCGGCGGCTTTCCCTGGCTGGTGGCACTCGCCGTGCAGGAGATGTTCACCTCAGCCAACATGTCGCTGTCGTTGTGCAACCTGCTGACCCAGGGCGCGATCGACGCCCTGCAACATCACGGCTCCAATGAGCAGCAGGCGACATACCTCCCGAAGATGCTCACCGGCGAATGGTCCGGGACGATGAACCTGTCTGAGCCGCAGGCCGGTTCAGACGTCGGCGCTGTCGCGACCAAGGCCGTACCAACCGACCGCGGTGATGGCTCCTATGCCATCACCGGCACGAAGATCTGGATCACGCACGGCGAGCAAGACCTCACCGAGAACATCATCCACCTCGTGTTGGCGCGCACACCCGATGCCAAGCCGGGCACCCGCGGTATCTCAATGTTCCTCGTTCCCAAGTTCATACCGAACGAAGACGGGTCCCTCGGTGATCGCAACGACGTTGAGGTCGTCTCCATCGAGCACAAGCTCGGCATCCACGGCTCGCCCACCTGCGTCCTCAGCTTCGGTGAGAAACAGGACGGCGCGATCGGCTGGCTCGTCGGCGACGAGTTCACCGGCATGGCCAACATGTTCACGATGATGAACAACGCCCGACTCTCCGTCGGGCTGCAAGGTCTCTCACTCGCGGAAATGGCCTACCAGCACAGCCTGGCGTACGCCCACGAACGGTTGCAGGGCACCGCCCCCGGCGCTGAGCGTGGCGTCCAGAGCCCGATTATCGAGCATCCCGATGTCCGCCGAATGTTGATGACCCAGCGGGCATGGATCGACGCCATGCGCTACCTCATGTACTTCAACGGCGCGACGCTCGACAGGTCGCGATCGTCAGATCCTGCCGTGGCTGAATGGTCGACGCGCCTCGCTGCGTTGCTGATCCCGATGTCGAAGTCGATCGGCGCCGATATCGGCAATGAACTCACCTCGATCGCACTCCAGATCTTTGGTGGCATGGGCTACGTCGAAGAGACCGGCGCGGCCCAGTACTTGCGCGACATTCGTATCGCCGCCATCTACGAGGGCACCAACGGCATCCAAGGACAGGACCTTGTGATGCGCAAGCTCGGAGGCGACGAGGGCAGCACGGTCAACGAGTTCCTCGCGAGCTTTGACGACACGATTGCCGCGCTTGCCAACGACCCGACAATGGAGAAGTTCGCACGACAACTCACCGCAAGCTTCGATGACGCTCGGCGATCCAGTGACTGGCTCAACGCCAACGACGATGTCCTCGACAAGCTCGGCGGCGCCAGCCCATACACCCGGCTCCTCGGTACCGCGCTGTGTGGTGCGTTGGCCGGCAAGGCAGCGCTGGCAGCCCAAGCGCAGCTCGACAGCGGCGACGTGAGCGATACCGATCGATCGTTCTACGACAGCAAAATCGTCAGCGCTCGATTCTTCGGCGAACAGATTCTCCCGACCACCTCCGGACTCGCCGCCACCGTCATGGCCGGAGCTGACGACCTCTTCGCGATGACCGCCGACCAGTTCTGACGCTCGGGCAATACCTCGCCGAGGCCGAAACCGTCTGATCACTCCATCCGGTGCCTCTCACAGGAGGCGACACTCACACTTCGAGCATCAGGGTGACAGGACCATCGTTGGTCAAGTCGACGTTCATCTCGGTGCGGAAGACACCGGTCGCAACCGTGGCGCCGAGTGATCGCAACTGGTCGGCCACGCGGTCGACCAGCGGCTCCGCGTGCTCTGGACGGGCGGCGTCAATCCAACTCGGTCGACGGCCCTTTCGTGTGTCGCCGTAGAGCGTGAACTGGCTGACAATGAGTACCGCCGCCGGGCCACCCGTCTCGTGGACGTCGCTGAGCGAACGATTCATGACGCACTCACTGTCGTCGAGGATCCGAAGCCCCCAGATCTTGCCCGCCAACTTGTCGGCCTGCGCCGCCGTGTCATCGTGCGTCGCACCGACGAAGACACACAGTCCGGGTCCAATTGCACCTGCGACAGACCACTCGCTGCTGTCCGCCGCTCGGCTCTTCACCTCGGCCCGAATCACCCGTTGCACCAAAGCTCGCATCCGCACAGCCTGCCAGGTCGTAGATTCGGGACCATGAGTTCAACGGTGCGACTCGTGTCCAGTTCTTCCCCCGACACAACGGGCCCAACGGTGACGGTTGACGTCGACCTGACGCACGGCGGTCGCCTTGCTCAGATCACGGTCGGTGACGTGCCGTTGCTGGCCGATGTGCCCGACCCGTCGAATCGCGACGTCGACAACATCGGTTGGGGTTCGTACCCCATGGCGCCGTGGGCAGGCCGGTTGCGGGGTGGCACCTTTCGCTGGTTCGACACCGACCACCACGTGCGACTCAATCAGGACGACAGCGGCGTCGGCGCTGCTGACCGCCAGCATGCAATGCACGGCACGGTGCACAACGCTGCGTGGACCGTCGACGAACAGACCGAGTCGACGGTGGCGATCAGTTGTCCACTCGACCAGCCAGGCAGCGGATGGACCTTCGGTGGCGTCGCGCATCAACGGATCGAGGTGCTTGACCATCAGCTCCGGTGCGATCTCTCCGTCACCGTCGCCCCCCACAGCGATCACGCTCCTCCATTTCCCGCCGAGATCGGCTGGCACCCGTGGTGGCGCAAGCCCGACTCTCTCAGCTTCCATCCTGATGCGATGTACGAACGCGACGGGGTCGGGCTCCCCACGGGCCGACTCGTCGCCCCGTCCAACCCGCCGTGGGATGATTGCTTCGTCAACACCGCACCAGTCACGCTGCACTACGACCGTCCAGAGGTGACCCACGTGACGCTCAGCTCGGACTGTGACCACTGGGTTGTCTACGACCATCCGCTGCACGCCACCTGCGTCGAACCGCAGTCGGGGCCTCCAGATGCGTTCAATGTGCGGCCGCAGATCGTCACCACGACGCACCCCCTCCGACGAACGATGACCGTCGGTTGGTGACGTCGGAAGCACCGGTTGAGAACCTCACGCGGCAGGCAACCGGGCGACGTTTGCCGCTTGTCACTCCGTGCCGCTCCGTTACCAGACGGTAACAAGGCGCCGATATCGTATTCCGAATGTCATCGGCGGGATACCACCGGCTCCTGGACCCCAGTGAGCCCCTGAAGCTCGCATATCTGACCTATCGCGGCAAGCCCCACGTCGGCGGGCAGGGCGTCTACACCCGCCACCTGACGAAGGCGTTGGCGGACCTCGGACACACGATCGAAGTCCTCGGCGGGCAGCCGTACCCCGTGCTCGACGAACGGGTTCCGCTGACCAAGCTTCCCAGCCTCGACACCTTCAACGACCACTACCCCGGTCGTGTTCCTGGCTTCTGGGAGATCAAGAACCGTGACGACCTGCTCGAGATGGCGCAGTACCTCACCGGCGTCTTTCCCGAGCCGATGGCATTCAGTTCGCGGGCCAAGCGCAATCTGCTTCCTCGCGCGACGGAATTCGATCTCGTCCACGACAACCAGTGTCTTGGCTACGGGATCCTGAAGATCGAAGAGCAAATTCCCACCATCGTCACGCTCCACCACCCAATCACCAAGGACCGCAAGCTCGAAATGGAGCACGCGAAGAACCGGTACAAGCGGTGGTCGGTCGGACGCTGGTATTCATTCGTCAAGATGCAGGGCAACGTCGCGTCGAAGTTGCCGCGCATCGTCGTCGTCAGCCAGAACTCGATCGACGACATCCACACCGACATGGGCGTCTCGAAAGATCGGATGCGTCTGGTGCCGGTCGGCGTCGACCCCGACCTCTTCAAGCCACTCGACCATGTGCAGCGCCGTCCAGAACACCTCATCACCACGGCATCGGCCGACGTGGCACTGAAGGGCCTGTCATACCTGCTCGAAGCAATGGCCAAGCTGCGCACTGAGCGCGATGTCACGCTGACGATCATCGGCAAGCCGCGTCCGGGCCACTCGATGGATCTCATCGACTCGCTCGGTCTGAAACCGCATATCGAGTTCGTTTCCGGCGTGACCGACGAACGCATCGTCGAGCTGTACTCCGAAGCCGAGTTGGCCGTCGTCCCGTCGCTCTACGAAGGCTTCTCGCTGCCGGCGATTGAAGCAATGTGCTCTGGTACGCCACTCGTCGCGACCGACGGCGGCGCACTTCCCGAAGTCACGGGGACCGACGGCGAGACCGTGTTCGGTTGCAAGGCCGGCGACGTGGGCAGCCTTGTCGATGCGCTCAAGCGCGGCCTCGACAATCCCGAGGCCCGGGCGCGGATCGGCGCGGCCGGCCGCCAACGAGTTCTCGACCGGTGGACCTGGCGGCTGTGCGCCGAGCAGACCGTCGAGCAGTACCGCGAGGTACTCGCCATGCCCGACAACATCGCCAAGCTGAAGCGCAACGGGCGAATCAAATAGGACGCACTGCGACATGCTGACGATCAAGTTCGACAAACTCGGCCTCGCGCCCGGTGACAGAGTCCTCGATGTCGGGGCCGGCTTCGGCCGCCACGTCTTCGAGTGCGCTCGGCGCGGCGCTGACGTGGTCGCGCTGGACTACGCCGAAGACGAGGTCGTCCAAACACGGGCGACCCTCGGCGCCATGGTCGCCGCCGGTGACATCGACGTCGAGCGGTTCAAGGGTGTTCTTCGTGGAGACGCGACCAAGCTGCCGTTCGACGACGGAGCGTTCGACGTCGTCATCACTTCAGAAGTTCTCGAACACATCCAAGACGATGTTGCGGCCATCTCCGAGATGGTGCGCGTCCTCAAACCCGGCGGCATGTTCGCGGCCACCGTGCCTGCTTGGCTGCCAGAGAAGATCAACTGGATGCTCAGCGATGAGTACCACGCACCGATCAGCGTCGGCGGGCATGTGCGGATCTACTCTGCGACCGAGTTGAAAGCCAAGCTCGTCACCGCCGGCCTCGACCCGCGGGGACAGCACCGTGCACATGCGCTGCATTCGCCGTACTGGTGGTTGAAGTGCGCGGTCGGGCCGACAAACGACGATCATCCGCTCGTGACGAAGTACCGCGAATTTCTCGAGTGGGACATCATGACGCAGCCCAGGTCGACGAAGATCGCCGAGAAAGTCCTCTCACCAGCACTCGGCAAGAGCATCGTCCTCTACGGACACAAGCCCGCGACATCACCCATCGGGACAGACCCCAAGCCTGATCCGGTGGAGGTGGCGAGATGAGTGCCACTCCCTTCCTCGACGGTGTCGCGACCGCCGACGAGATCCGCGCAACGGCCGAACACCTGGCATCGCTCCAGCTGCCGTCTGGCATGATCCAGTGGTTTCCCGGCGGCCACAGCGATCCATGGAACCACATCGAATCCGCAATGGCACTCGACGTGGCCGGTCTGCACAAAGAGGCGGAGCATGCCTACGAGTGGCTTGCTGAAATCCAACGCGACGACGGCAGCTGGCACGCCTACTACCGGCCCGACGGGTCGGTCGAGGATGCCAAACTCGACTCGAACGTGTGCGCCTACATCGCCACGGGCGTGTGGCACCACTGGCGCAGTACGTGGGATCGCGGATTCGCAGAGAACATGTGGCCCACCGTTGTTCGGGCACTGGACTTCGTCATGTCGCTGCGCCGCGATGACGGTGTTCCACTGTGGGCCGTTGAACCCGACGGACAACCGTGGGACTACGCCCTACTGACTGGAACGGCCAGCATCCAGCACGCGCTGCGCTGCGGCTCACACATCGGCGAGGCACTCGGCGAGCCGCGACCTGACTGGAGCCGAGCTGCAGCAACGATGTGCGAGGTCATCCGCACCCAGCCCCACGCCTTCCAGCCGAAAGATCGGTGGGCAATGGACTGGTATTACCCCGTGCTGACCAGCGCCCTCACCGGCGCACACGCCAAGGCCCGGATGGCCGACGGGTGGGACCGCTTCGTGATGGAGGGACTGGGCGTTCGATGCGTCGACGACGAGCCTTGGATCACCGCATCTGAGACCGCCGAGTGCGCGATCGCCTACGCCACCCTCGGCGACATGACGACGGCAACCGATCTGCTCCGATGGACACAGCCACACCGCAACATGTCGCCGTCGGGCGCACCGCTGACCGCAACGCCGGATGCTGCAACCGCTGGTGCGTACTGGACCGGCATCGTGCATGGCGGCGACGAGGGCCGCGTGCTGTTCCCGTTCGATGAACACACGTCCTATACCGCTGCCGCAGTGATCCTCGCCGTCGACGCAATCACGCAGACCACGCAGGCCGCCGACCTCTTCGTCGAGCGCACACCTTTTCTCTCGTAGCGCTCCAATCCGCCCCAGCGCCCAGCCACCGCGGCGAGCCCGTTAACGGCGGGGTCGGGAGAGCAGACGTCACTGAGTGACGTCCCACCAAGGGCCATCTACGACGGCTTGCCTATGCTCGGCGAGATGGAATCGAAGGTGGTCCGATCGGTGCTCAGCATCTGGAGCTGGCTGGTGCTCGGAGCGCTGGTGCTGATATTCACGCCGATCGTCGCCGTCGTCCGGTTGGTGACGATGCCGTTTGACAAGGGCGCGTACGCCGCCGGCTATGTGTTCCGCAAGCTCACGCCAATTCACTCCGCGTTGAGTCCGCTCTGGAAGTTCTCGACGTCCGGCTCGCTTCCCGACGACATGCGGCGCCCCTACGTGGCCGTCGCGAACCACGAGAGTTTCGTCGACATCCTGCTCATCTCGCACCTGCCGACAGAGTTCAAGTGGCTGTCCAAGGCCGAGATCATGAGGATCCCAGTACTCGGCTGGATGATGCGGCTGGCACGAGACATCCCGCTCGAACGTGGCGACACCACATCAGGGCGAGCGGCTCTCGATCAAGCACGTGAGCGCCTCGACACGAACGTGTCGGTCATGATTTTCCCTGAGGGCACCCGCTCGCGGACAGGCGAGATGCGCAAGTTTCGGGCGGGAGCGTTCAAGCTCGCGATCGAAGGGCAACACCCGATCCTTCCGATGGCGGTGCATGGCACCCGCGACTGCCTGCGCAAGAGCGACTGGCGCCTCGGACGCGCTCGGGCGGAGGTCCGCGTGCTCGAACCGATTCCAACAGAGGGGCTGACCGAGAACGATCTGCCCGAGCTGCGCGAGAAGGTCCGAGCCGCCATCGAGCAGGGACGCCAGGACCTCCGCGACGAGCACGGCTACGTTCCGCCAGTCATCGGCGAGGCCGAGGCAGCGGCCGCTGAAGCCGCCGACGCAGCGCGCAGCGGAAGTACACGCGACAGCGACTGAGCCTGCCGTTCATCGACGGTCAATCTGGCAATCAGCTCGGCCCCGTCGCACAACCAATCACCCGAACCGCTCGCCGCTCGGCCACAATGGTGTTCATGTTGATCGAGCAGATCCGAACCGACCTCAACGTTGCCACGAAGGCTCGCGACTCGGTCCGCCAGCGGACGTTGCGCTCGATCATCGCTGCGGTGCAAGAAGCACAGGTCTCCGGTGACACGGCGAAGGAACTCGACGACGATGGTGTGATGGCGGTGCTCAAGGCGCAGGTCAAGCGGCGTATCGATGCTGCTGAAGCCTTCGATGCCGGCAACGCCGCTGATCGCGCTGCTGCCGAGCGGTCCGAGCAGGAAATCATCGAGGGATACCTCCCTGCAGCGATGACCGACGAACAGCTCGAGTCAATCGTCGCCGACGTCATGCAAGCAAACGGGTTCGTTGAGAAGGCCGACATGGGTCGGGCCATGAAGGCAATCAACGCCGAGGTTGCCGGGCGCGCCGATGGTCGCCGCGTCGCCGACCTGGTCAAGTCACGCCTCGCGTGACATCGCCACACGCTCGCTCGCCGGAGACCAGCTGAATGCAGGTTCCCGTCAGGCTGCTCTCGGCGCTACGACCCTCGGTTGCACCAGCGCTCCTGGTCGCCATTGCCTCGAGCACCGTCGTGTTCGTCTCGACGCCGTTCCTCCTCGCCGGGGTCGCAGAACAGCGCGACGTATCGATCGGGACGGTTGGCTGGATCTCGACAACACAGCTGTTGGGGTTCGTCGTCGCTTCCTTCCTGGGCGGCCGCTACCTGACACCGATCCGAGCGGTGTTCATCGGCGGCGCACTGCTCGGCTGCGCGGCAAACCTGCTGTCGGCAATTGCGCCGACGCTGCTGGCGCTCTCGGGCGCACGATTGCTCAGCGGCCTGTCGCTGGGGTTGGCCGCATGGTTCGGGTGGCAAGCCGCGTTCGGTGATGCAGAAAAGACCGGCGATGTTGCGGTGATCGGCCCGCTGGTCGGTGTCATCACCGCTCCTGCGGTGTCGGCGCTGATCCAGTCCATCGGGATCGATTGGCTCTTCGTCGTGCTGGCAGCGGTGACCGCGACTCCCCTGCTGTTCGCGCACAAAGTCCCGCGCACCGTCCCGCGCACCGAACGCCAAGGCCGCCGTGACCGGCATGCACCGACTCGCGCCGCCCGGGTCATTCTGATCGCCCTCACCTTCATCACGCTCGGCGGCTCATCAGTGTTCATCTTCGCCGCGGCGATCGGCACCGAGCTGAACGGCCTCGACCCGTTCACCGTGTCGATCCTGTTCAGCTGCAACTCACTGGTGGCCATCCCGGCGGCCAGATGGCGCGGCAACCGAGGCCCGGCAGGTTTCTGGTACTTCTGCACAGCACTGATGGCCATCCTGCTCGCCAGCGTCCGCAACCAGTGGCTGTTCGGGTTTGGGCTGGTGGCGTGGGGGTTTGTCTTCTTTATGGCGACACCGGCGGTGTTCGGACTGCTCGCATCTCGGTCGGCGTATCCCGCTGAGCGCGCAGGCGACGCGCAAGCCGTGATGGCACTGGGCCGCGTGTTTGGTCCCCTGCTCGGTGGTGCCTTGATTTCGCACGGTTCAAGCGTTGCCCTCGGCTTCTGCGCCGCCGGAATCATGGGAACAGCGTCACTGGCACTGCTGTATGTCGATCGACGGACCCTGCCAGTGATCGGAGCGCGTCTCGCATGACGGACATCGATCGGGTCAGCGCAGCGAATCAGTCGTTCTACATCGCGCATGAGACGCGCGATATCGAGGCCATGACAGCGATCTGGGAGCACAGCGATCGTGTCGTCTGTGTGCATCCCGGCTGGCCGATCCTGCGTGGCTGGGACGACGTACTGCAGTCATGGGTCGGCATCTTCCGGGGTCCCGGCCAGAGCCAGTTCATCTTGACCAACGAGTCGATCTCGACCAAGGGCGACATTGCCTGGGTGACGCTCGACGAGAACCTCGTCGACGCCAACGGTGCCGGAACCATCGCCGCCACGAACCTGTTCGTCCGCGACCACGAAGGTGAGTGGAAGCTCGTCACTCACCACGGGTCGCCTGTGATGAACCGATGATTGGACCACACCGGACCCTCCGCTGGCTGTCCGCTCCTTGATGCGCATCGCTCCCGGCATCGAGTTGACGACACGCGTCGGTCCATACTGACCGGATGAGCGATGCCACCGAACTCGCCGCCTGGTCGGCACCCGCTGTCAACCTGCCCGAACATGCGGACAATGCCATCCACACCGACGCCGGAGCGCGAGCTGCCGGCTTCCCGTCTGCGCTCGTTGCAGGCGTCACCGTCTACGCCTACATGACGCACGTCCCCGCAGCAGCGTGGGGCCCCGACTGGTTGCGTGGAGGCGGCGCGCACGTTCGATTCCGCTCTCCCATTTTCGACCACGACCTCGTCAACTACGTCCCGACTGCCGCTGGACGCAACAGCGGGACGGTCGAAGCGCAGGTCGACGGAGTGACGCGCTCAGCGTGCACCGTGGCTCGCGTGGGCAGCCCGCCCGAGCGCTGCACCGGCGTGGGCGAGCAGCTCGTCCCGATCGAGTTCGTCGCCGACGAGTCGTGGGCAACGTACGCGACACGGGCCGGTGACGATCTCCCGATCTACTCCGACGACCAGATCCTCCATCCAGTGACGTGGATGCGCATCGCCAACCAGTTCTTCCACGAACAGATCGTGACCGGTTCGTGGATTCACGTCCGCAGTCATCTCCTACATCACGGGGTCGCCCGATTCGGCGCAACGCTCGAAGCAACCGCAGTCGTCGTCGATCGATTTGACTCTCGTGCCGGCGAGCGGGCGATCCTCGACGTTCGTATCAGCGCAGACGGCCAGCCCGTCGCGACGTACGAGCACGAAGCCATCGTGCAGCTTGCCGAGGACGTCGGGGGCTGACGCTCAGTTCATCGCGCGCCACACCCGCTCGGCGGTGGCCGGAATGTCGATGTGCTGCACACCAAGGTGGGCGAGCGCATCGATCACAGCGTTCTGCACCGCCGGTGTTGCACCGATCGTGCCGGATTCACCGATGCCCTTCGCGCCGAGCGGGTTGCGCGGGGTCGGCGTCTCTTGCGGGATCCGTTCGAACATCGGGAGCTCGGCAGCCGAGACGAGCGCGTACTCGGCCAGGTTGGCAGTCTGCGGGTTGCCGTCTTCGTTGTAGACGAACTCCTCCATCAGCGCCTGTGCAATCCCCGACGCGACGCCACCGTGCACCTGTCCTTCGACGAGCAGTGGGTTGACCATGGTGCCGGCATCGTCGCACGCGATGTGTCGGCTGATCGTGACATTCCCGGTGTCCTTGTCGACCTCGACCACCGAGAGATGGACACCGAACGGAAAGGTCGCACCAGGCGGCTGGAAGTCGATCTCGGCACGCAACATCACGTCGGTCGTTTCGGCTTCGTGACCTGCGATGTCGCTCCACGACTTGCCGATGGCCGGTGTCCCGGCGACCGAGAACAACCCGGTGTCGGTGTCGAGCACGATGTCGGCCGCGTCGGCCTCAAGCAACTCCGCAGCGATTGCTTTGGCGCGCTCAACCACGGCCTCGGTTGCCTGCCACACCGCGCTCCCCCCGGCCTGGAGCGACTTCGAACCGCCGGTGCCCCCACCGCGTGGCACCTCGGCGGTGTCGCCGTGACGGACCTCGATTCGGTCGATGTCGATACCCGTCAGCTCGGCGGTCAGCTGTGCGAATGCGGTGTGATGGCCTTGCCCGTGCGACGACGATCCGGTGAGCACAATCGCTGACCCGTCGGGTTGAATCTCCACGCTGCCATATTCAGAGTTGGCCATCGGATTGGCGATTTCCACATACGCGGCCCAGCCGAGGCCGAGGAGTGGTGCCGACGGGTCGGTGCGCCGACGCTGTTGTTCCGCGCGTAGGGCGCCATAGTCGGCCGCGTCGAGGACCGCGTCGAGTGCCGTTGCGTACTCACCCGAGTCCATCGAGGCACCCATCGGCGTGGTGAAGGGAAAGTCGCTGGGGGCAATGAAGTTTCTGCGGCGCACCTCAGCGGGGTCCATGTCGATCTCGGCAGCGAAGCGGTCGACCATCCGCTCGATCGCGTGCGCTGCTTCGGGGCGACCGGCACCGCGATAGGCGCCCATCGGCACGGTGTTGGTGACCGCAGACTGAAATGAATAGTCGACGTTGGCAATGTCGTAGACACCGGTCGCCATTTGCCGCGTGATGAACGGCAGTACCGCCCCGACGAGCGGATACGCCCCGCCGTCTTGGGTCTCGTGGACGCGGTAGTGAGTGATCCGCCCATCGCGCGTCCCGCCGACCGATGCGTCGAACTCGCAGCCTCGGCCGTGGACGAGGCCGAGCATGCTCTCCCACCGTGTCTCAGCCCAGCGCACGGGCCGATCAAGCATTCGCGCGACGAGCGACACGATGATGTCTTCGGGGTACCCGCCATTCTTCGCGCCGAAGCCACCACCAACGTCGGGACAGATCACGCGGACCTGATCGGCGTCGACACCGGTCGCTGCGGCAAGCGTGTCACGCGTGCCGTGCGCCCCCTGCGTGGTCGCCCACTGGGTGAGGAAGGGACGACCATCGTCGCCCGTCGACCACACCGCGACGGTGGCACGCGGTTCGAGCGGACAGGGCGCCAGTCGTTGGTTGCGGAACGTGAGATCGACGGTGACGTCGCACCCCTCGAAGAAGTCGTCGCCCGACGACGACGGATGCGCAAAGGTGACATTCGTGCCGGCCTCAGGGAAGAGCAGCGTCTCGTCGCGCACCGCATCACGCGCGGTCACCACGACCGGCAGCGGTTCATCCTCGACCACCACAAGGTCCGCTGCATCGGCGCCGACCGATGCCGAAGTGGAGAGGATGACTGCAAGCGGTTCGCCGACATATCGCATGCGGTCGGACGCAAGCCAGGTGCGAGTCATCACCTGGTTGAGCATCGGCATACCCGGCGACTGTGGCTCAAGGCCAAGATCGGCAGCAGTGAACACCGCGACGACGCCATCAAGTTCGAGTGCGTCGCTGACGTCGATGTTGACGATCTCGGCATGCGCGACCGACGCCCGAACAAAGGTCGCGTGGAGCGCGTTACCTGGCGCAAGGTCGTCGACGTACTTGCCGCCGACCGTCAGGAGATCAGGGTCTTCTTTGCGGACAACACGCGTCCCAAGGATGCTCATAGGGACCGAACGTAATCGCCATCGCGGCGCCTGTCTTCACCCAGGGCTGGGCGGCCCGACGGCTTACTTCTCGACGAGCGCTGCGAGTCGTTCGAGTGTCGCTTCCATTGCGACCGGATGCTTCTTGGGATAGCCCGCCAGTTCGATCGCCTTCGGGATCACTGCGGTCGACCAGTCGAACGTCTCGGTCACCTTGGTGGCAGCCCCACCGTCGATGGACTCGAGCTCGTAGCGCCAGCGGTGCTTGCCCCTGTGCGCCCATGCGATCAGCGTGCCCTCGTCGAACTCGACGACCTTGCTTGAGATGCGATATGGCAACGGCCCCATTTTCATGTCCATCCCGAACTTCGAGTCGAGTTCAAGTCGGCCTGAGTCGCCACGAACTTGCTGCAGCATGCCCGAGCCATCAAAGTCAGCGTGACGTGCCGGATCGGCGAGCAGGTCGAAGATCACCTCCGGAGATGCCTTGATCTCTCGGGTCACGGACACCATTTGTTCAGCCATGGCCGCCACGGTACCCGCCGCCCCTCGGACGTCGAAACCGTCGAATCGCTCCGAGCGCTCCGCACCGAGCAGAATCGGTGCATGACGCAGACCCTCGATTTTGAAACCCTCGTCGCGACGCGACGGAGTATCCGCGGCTACAAGCCCGACCCGATTCCCCAGCAGCTGATGGCGGAGATCATCGAAATTGCCAAGCGGGCACCGTCATCGATGAACACGCAGCCGTGGAACTTTCATGCGGTCACCGGTGCACCACTCGAACTCATTCGGGAAGGCAACACCGAGCGCATGATGGCCGGAGCTGCAGTGGATCGCGAGATCAAAATGGCCGATCACGGATACCAAGGCGTGCACCGCGATCGCCAGGTCGAGATCGCGATTCAGCTCTTTGAAGCAATGGGCATCGAACGCGACGACAAGGCCCGCCGCCAAGACTGGGTGATGCGTGGCTTCCGCCAGTTCGACGCTCCGGTTTCAGTGGTCGTCACGATCGACCGCGCGTTGGCCGACGACACGGTCGCTCACTTTGACTGCGGCGCCGCGACCTACGGGCTCGTGCTCGCCGCAACCTCAAAAGGTCTCGGTTGCGTCATCAACGGCCAAGGCATCATGCAGTCGAGCGTCGTTCGCGAGCATGCCAACATCCCGGAAGACGAAGTCATCATGACGTGCGTTGCGATGGGGTACCCCAACACCGACTTCGTCGCAAACGACGTGGTCTCGCGTCGCGCCGCAAACGACGACGTCGTCAACTTCGTCGGCTTCGACGACTGAGGCAGCGCTGCCACTGGCAGCACCCTCACGACCAATCGGTAGTTTCCGTTCATGGCCGATCAGGACATCTTGCAGCAGGCACTCGAAGTCGAGGCATTCATTGCGTCGTGTCAGGTCGACGGCGCGGCCGGTCCAACCTGGTCGCGAGTTCCCGGCGGAGGGCCCAGCCGGCACACGCTGTATCACGGCAGCGCAGGCGTCGTGCTCTTCTATCTTGAGCTCCATCGCGCCACCGGCGAGCAGCACTATCTCGACACGGCAATCAGCGGCGGTAACGAGATCCTTGCGTCACTCGACGATGGTGACGTCTCGGTGGCGATCTACAGCGGTCTGCCGGGCGACCTGTTCGTCCTCAACGAGCTGGCGAAGGCAAGCGCGCAGGGCAAGTTTCGAGACGCTGCTGCCGGGCTGGTTCGCAAGATGGCTGACCAATCCCAGCAGCTCGGTTCCGGCATTGGTTGGATCGAGCCGATTCCGTTCTCGGACATCACGGGCATCACCGGCGAACGCGAAGTACTCGACCTCAGTATCGGCGCAGCAGGCGCCGGCATCGGGTTTCTCTACGCCCACCGCAACGCGCTCGATCCCCATGCCCTCGAATGGGCCATCAAGACCGCTGACCGTTTGATCGAGATGTCGGTCGATGGCGAGGGCGGCCCGAACTGGCTGATGATGGCCGACATGCCCTTCCCGTTCGACGCGCCGAACTTCGCACACGGTGCTGCTGGCGTCGCCTACTTCCTCGCCGATCTGCACCGTGCGACAGGCGAGCAGCGCTATCTCGACGTGGCGATCGCTGCAGCTGGGTACGTCGAAGCGCACACGGTTGACAATGCTGGCGGCCATCTCGTGTGCCATACCGACCAGAATCCGGGGCTGTACTACCTCGGGGTGTGTCATGGCCCACCCGGCACTGGCCGACTGATGTATCTGTTGCACGAGATCACTGGCGACGATCACTGGCTTGAGTGGCTGCACACGAACATGCGCGGCCTGCTTGCAACCGGCGCACCCGAGTCGCGCAGCACGGGGTTGTGGAACAACTTCGGGCAGTGCTGCGGTGATGCGGGCATCGGTGATTACGCACTGTGGCTGCACCGGTCCACCGGCAATCCTGCGTACCTCGACGTGGCCCGGCGGATCGCTGCGGTCATCATCGAGAGAAGCACCGTCGATGGCAGTAGGCGCTGGTGGGAGCAGGCCGAGCATCGCAGCCGCCCCGACTTCGTCGAGTCGCAGACCGGCTACATGCAGGGCGCTGCAGGCATCGGCAGCTTCCTGCTGCACCTTGCCACCAACGACGAGGTCGACGTCGCGAAAATCCCCCTCCCTGACGTCCCTTTCACGAACTGAACCGAGTAACTCAGCGCACTGGGCGCCATGATCCTGCGATGCCCACGACCACTGTGAACGACATCGACATCTGTTACGAGAGCTTCGGCCCCGACGATGCGCCACCGTTGCTGTTGGTGATGGGTCTCGGTGCACAGATGACCCTGTGGAGCACGGGGTTCATCTCCGAACTGCTCGAGCGCGGTTTCCGCGTGATCCGGTTCGACAACCGCGATGTCGGACTGTCGACCAAGACTGCCGGGGACCCCCCGGATGTGATGGCGCTCTACGTGCAGTCAATGGCCGGCGAGCCGGTCGAAGCGCCGTACACCCTCACGACAATGGCCGCCGCCGCAGTCGGCCTGCTCGATGCGCTCGGCATCTCAGCGGCGCACATCGTCGGGGCATCGATGGGCGGGATGATCGTGCAAATGATGGCGATCGAGCACCCCGAGCGAGTGCTGTCGTTGACCAGCATCATGTCAACCACCGGTGCCTCCGATGTGGGCCAACCAGACGCGGCGGCGCTCGGCGCATTGCTCACTCCACCGCCGACCGACCGAAACGGAGCGATCGAGGCCAACATCACGACATCGCGCATCATCTGCGGACCCCTCTTCGACGAGACCGAAGCACGAGGACGCGCCATTGAGGCGTACGACCGCTGCTTCCACCCGGCCGGATCGGCGTTCCAGATCGCGGCCATCGCCGCCACCGGCGACCGCACCGAGCGGCTCGGAGCCGTCAAGGTTCCAACCCTCGTGGTCCATGGCCGCGAGGATTCGCTCATCACACTGTCGGGCGGCGAAGCAACCGCTGCTGCCATTCCTGGCGCCGACCTCGTGGTGTTTGGTCAAATGGGCCACGACATTCCCGACGTGTACTGGTCGCAGCTGGCAGACGCCATCTTCGGCACCGCCATTCGCGCCGACATCCAGTGAAGATCAGGTGATCTCGCAACCGTCGAGGTCGCCGGACTCACGCCACTGCGTCATCATCTCGAAGAACTTCACCGGGCCCCCGCCGTAGCTGGCACTGAAAAAACCATTCGGGTTCTCCGCCGCGCCCTCGTTGTTGTAGTAGCCGGGCGTGCACTCCGCCCGGAAGCGTGACCCCATGCGGGCTTTGGCATGCATCTCAGCGACCCACGCGTCTTCGCCTTCCTTCGTGGCCTCGACCTGCGTCCCACCCTGAGACCGCACCTGGTCAAGCAAGTACGTGACGTGCACCGCCTGCTCATTGAGCGTCTGCGGCACATTGACGGTCACCGCGCCTTGCGTGAAACCGAGGAAGAACGCGTTTGGGAACCCCTCAGTCTGGAGACCGTGCAACGTGCGCAGACCGTCAGCCCACTTGTCGCTGAGCACCTGCCCGCCGCGCCCGACAATGTCATATCCGGAACGTCGGGTATACGTCGTGCCGACTTCGAAACCGGTAGCGAAGATGATGCAGTCAAGTTCGTAGTGCTCGCCGTTCGCGACCAACCCCGTCTCGGTGAAGCGGTCGACGCCCTTGCCCTCGGTGTCGACCAAATGCACGTTCGGCCGATTGAACGTCGGCAGGTATTCGTCATGGAAGCACGGCCGCTTGCAGAACTGGCGGTAATACGGCTTGAGCGACTCGGCCACGTTTGGGTCAT
>NZ_CAXCAM010000026.1:0-48917 GCF_963980585.1 uncultured Ilumatobacter sp. | reverse complement strand
CCGTCCTCAGAGCAACGACTCCAGGGGGGTGGCACTAACTCTCTTGCCTCTTACCGCGGCGTTTCCGTCACCCGTCTCGGTCATCTGTCTCCGTCATCGGTCTCGCGTGTCGGGGAGTGAAGTGGGCGAAGTGCTGCGGGTCTGGCACAATCACCTCATGTCGCGGCGACCCCAACTCGTTCCCTGGAAGGCTGCGGGACTTGTCTCTGAGCAGCAGTCAAGTGGCGACGAGGTGGTGCGTCGGACCGGCTGGGTGTTCAACAACGAAAAGGGTGACGACCTGACGCTGGAAGAGTTCGTCGCCACCGGTGATGCCGAAGTGGGCGCGTATCTGACGGTCTTCGGGCTTCGAACCCCGGACACGGAGACACAATCGCTCGTCGAGATCGGTTGCGGTATCGGTCGAATGACCTGTGCATTCACTCGCGAGTTCGGAGCGGTCACGGCCTGTGACCTCGATGCCGGATTCCTTGAGCGATGCTTCGAGACAGTCGGCCGTTTCGGCAAGGTCGACCGGCTCAGAACGAGCCACGTTGCCGATGGCAAGACGCTCGATCTCCCCCCGAGCTCGACCGACATCACCTTCAGCTACATCACCTTCCAGCACTGTGACCCCGACGACGCACTCGAGCTTTCCGCAGAGGCGGTCCGCATCACGAAGCCGGGAGGCCGCGTCGTATTGAACTTCCGCACGCGCACCCGGGGCGATGCAGTGCTCATTCCGATGAGCAAGGTCGTACGCGGACTCTTTCGTGTCCCCAAGTTCGGCAACTGGCTGTCGCGCCAGCGTCTGGCTGCACGAATCGGGTGGCAAGCCAACCGGCTCACACCCGATGAAATCATCGGGCCATTGTCAGCGCAGTTCAGTGCCGTTGAACTGTGGCGAAATCCAAAGTCCTCCATCGGCGGGCGCGAGGCAGTGACCCACACCTTCGAAGGCATCAATAGCGCCCACTACTGGATCATCGCCACCGTTCGTTGAGCGTCCGCTGTGGCGGTGGGCCTGGTGCCGTCGATACGTCGCTCAATTGCTTGGAAGCCGCCGTCGTGGGGGATGATCGTGCCGTGATCGAGATCTCCGACGAACAGTTTTCCAATCTGCGCAAGTGGAACCTGGGTCTCACCGTGCTGCACGCAGCGCAGGCTGTCCTGATCCTCGTGCTGGCGAGCGACTTCGCCATCACGTTCACGACCGCTGCGCCCGAAGGCCCACCCGGTACTCGCGTGCCGCAGGGCGAGGGCCTCTTTGACCTGCCGATCGGACTCGCTGTTGCAGTGTTCCTCAGCTTGGCGGCCATCGATCACCTGCTCACGGCGACGGTCGCACGAAACCCGTATGAGACAGACCTACGCCGCGGGATCAACCGATTCCGCTGGGTCGAATACTCGATCAGCGCCACGCTGATGGTCATCCTCATCGCGTCCTACTCGGGCATCACCGAGATCACCGCGGTGTTCGCGATCATCGGCGCCAATGTGTCGATGATCCTGTTCGGTTGGCTGCAGGAAAAATTCAACCCGCCCGGTCGGACCGAGACCACGATGATGCCGTTCTGGTTCGGCACGATCGCCGGCCTCGCCCCCTGGGTCGCCATCTGGTTCAACACGTTCACCGCTGACGAGGTGCCGGGCTTCGTCTACGGCATCGTGATCGCCCAGTTCGTGTTCTTCTCGAGCTTCGGCGTCAACCAGTGGCTGCAGTACCGCAAGGTCGGCAAGTGGACGAGCTACGTGTTCGGCGAGAAGAGCTACCTCGTGCTCAGCCTCATCGCGAAGTCGGTCCTCGCGTGGCAGATCTTCGGCGGGAGCCTCGCCCCGGTCGATTAGTCAGAGCAGGGGCCTGACCCCGCACGTGACTATTTGCGTTCGGGAAGTGGTGCGCTGTAGTCGGCGCCGGAGTCGAGACCGAAAGCGGTGTGGAGCGCAATTGCAGCGCGTTCCATGTCGGCAGACGGAATGATGATCGACACGCGGATCGTCGACGTCGAGATCATCTGAATGTTGACGTCTTCGTCGGCAAGCACCCGGAACATCTTCGCCGCAATGCCGGGAGACGATTTCATACCGGCGCCGACGAGCGAGATCTTCGCGATGTCGTCGTCGTGAGTGACCTTGGTGGCCCCGATCTCGTCGGCGATCTTCTGCACGATCGACTCGGACTGCGCCATGTCGGCCATCGGCATCGTGAAACTGATGTCGGTCGTGCCGTCGGTCGACGTGTTCTGCACGATCATGTCGACGTTGACGTTGGCGTCGGCAAGCGGTTCGAAAAGCGCTGCCGACACGCCGGGCTGGTCGGGTACGCCGAGCACGGTGACCTTGGCTTCGGTCATGTCGGTGACGACACCGGAGATGATCGGATCTTCCACTGAGGGCTCCTCGTTGCTGACGATCGTTCCTTGCTCCCAAGTGAAAGCGGAACGAACGTGAAGGGGGACGTCGTGATTGCGGGCGAACTCGACGGAACGCATCGCGAGGACCTTTGAACCAGCGCCGGCCATCTCGAGCATTTCGTCGAAGTGCACCTTCGTGAGCTTGCGAGCCTGCGGCACGATGCGGGGGTCGGCGGTGAACACCCCGGTGACGTCGGTATAGATCTCACACGCGTCGGCGTTCATTGCCTGGGCGAGCGCCGATGCGGTCAGGTCGGAGGCGCCGCGACCCATTGTCGTGATCTCACGGTCGGTGCTGACACCCTGGAAACCGGCGATGACCGCGACTTTGCCGTCGGCGATGGCGGCTCGGACGCGATCGCCCTTCACCTCGACAATCTTCGCCTTGCGATGAGCCGTGTCGGTGATGATGCCGACCTGGCTTCCCGTGTAGCTGATGGCGTCAATACCGCGATCGGCGAGGGCCATGGTGAGCAACGCTGCGGTCTGTCGTTCACCGGTGGTGAGCAGCATGTCCATTTCGCGTCCGGACTGCGTCGTGGAAACCGAGTCAGCGAGAGCGATCAAATTGTCGGTGGCCTTGCCCATGGCGGACACGACGACCACGACATCGTTGCCGCGCTTCTTGGTGATGGCGACGTTGTCGGCAACCGCCCGAATGCGATCGGGATCGGCGACGGATGTGCCGCCGTATTTCTGAACGATCAGTGCCACGAGAAAGAGAGGTTACTGGCCGGTGCGCCCGGACTCAGCTTCCTTTGATGACGTGCTCGACGACGTCGAACGACATGAGGTCAGCGCCTTGGGCGACGGGCTTGCGCGCTTGCTCGCCGTCGGGTGCCGTGTTGCCGTCGGCCTGGCCGCTCCCGTGTCCCTTGCTGAAGTCTTGGCTGTCCATCCACGCTTGGAAGTGCGCTTCGGAGGCCCAGCGGGTGTAGACGAAGTATCGCTCTTCGCCTTCGGTCGGGCGCAACAGCTGGAAATCTTCAAAGCCATCGAATGCCTCGACCATTTTGGCTCGGCCGGCGAACCGGCCCTCGAGCTGTGGGCCCATGCCCTCGGGAATCGTGATGGCATTGATCTTGACGACGCTCATGACCCCATTCTGCCGTCACTGCGGTGTCGAGCAACCGCGTTTCCGAGGGGATCTGGGGTGTCGCGGATCCCATCCCATTCCTCACGGAACGTGGGCAGCGTCAGACGGCGTTGTTGGCAGCGAGGTCGGCGAGGAGGGTGAGTGCGTCGAAGACGTCGGTGAACCGTGTGGTCAATGGCGACATGCCGAGGCGCAGTACGTTGGGCTCGCGCTTGTCGACAATGACCTTGCGCGCGGCGAGCTCTGCTTGGAGACGGGTTGCGTCGGGATGAAGGATCGACACGTGACCGCCTCGACGACGGTCGTCTCGGGGCGTGTTGGTTGCGAGGCCGATCTCATCGGCCAACTCGATGCCGAACCGCGTGAGCTGGCGACCCTTGGCAGCGATCGCGACGATTCCGGCGGCTGCAGTGAGCGAGATGCCTTCGCGTGCGCCGACGAGGCCCAGGACGCCGGGCGTACCGTGCAGCATGCGCCCGATGCCCGGACGCGGTTCAAACGGGTCGTCCATGGCGAACTGGTCGGTCTGGCCGAACCAACCCCAGATTGGTTGAGTCACTCGATCGTGCAGGTGGGTTGCGATTGCCGTGAACGCCGGCGCTCCGGGACCTCCGTTGAGGAATTTGTAGGTGCAGCCGACGGCGAGTTCGACGCCGAGTGCAGGCAGGTCGAGGTCGAGTATTCCGACGGCGTGCGACAGGTCCCACACCGTCACCGCACCCGCGGACCCTGCGCGCTCGGTCTCAGCTGCGACGTCGGCGATCTCGGCGGTCCGGTAGTCGACCATGGACCGAATGATGACGTCCACGCCCGTCAGGTCGTCGAGCCCGATGCGGACAGAGCCCCCGCGCAGACGAGCAACGCCCTCGGCGGCGTAGCGGTCGGTGGGGAATTCACTCGGTTCGAAGGCAATGACCGGCGGAGCGCTTCGTTCAGGAGCAAGATCGAGCGCCACGTTGATCAGCTGAAAGATGCCGACGGTCGTCGAGTCGTGAACAGCGACTTCGCCGGAGCCCATCCCGAGGAGCGGAGCCAACTGATCGCCGACCGAGAGCGGCAGGTCCAGCCAGTCGTGTTCCCACCATGACGTGATCAGGTCGCCGGCCCACTGCTGTTCGACCGCAGTGTGGAGGGCGGCCACGGTGCGTTTCGGTGTCATGCCGAGCGAGTTCCCATCGAGATAGATCAGGGCGGGATCGGGAATCACGAACTCGTGGCGCCACTGCGCGAGCGGGTCGCGCGCGTCGAGACGTTCAGCGTCGTGGCGATCGATCGGCATCGTGCTCAGCCTGCCATGTCGGAAAGGCTGATGAAGCTGGCGTGCCGAACTAAGCCGTCGTTGGTGAACTCGGCGATCTCGACGACGGCAGTCAACGTTGGTTCGATCCAGTGCGCGCGTTGACGATGTTTGGCCGGCGGCAGGGTGGCGAACGGAGACGACTCGGTCTCGATGGCGCGGAGCTGTGCTGCGATCGAGTCCAACGCGTCGTGGGTGAAGCCGGTGCCGACGCCGCCAGCAAAGGCAAGGGCGTTGCCGTCGGGCCGGCCGAGCAACAACGCTCCGAAGGTGCCCGCTCGGTGACCGGTGCCCTCGGTGTAGCCGCCGACGACCAACTCGACAACCGTGCGATTCTTGATCTTGATCCAGTCCTTGGCTCGGGTGCCCGGGCGGTACACCGAATCGACCCGTTTGGCGATGACTCCCTCGAGCTGTTGCGCCGCAGTGGCTGCAAGAAGCGCGGTGCCGTCGCCGACGCGGTGTGCCGGAATCAACCAGTTGTCGCCGGGCTCGACCAACGCTTCGAGCAGCCGCCGTCGATCGAGGTAGGCAAGTCCGATCGTGTCGGTGCGGTCGATTGATAACACGTCGAACACGTGCAGCACCGCCTCGCGATCAGTGCCGAACCCACTCTGCTGGACCAGTCCGAAGTCGGGTCGACCGTGGTCATCGAAGACGACAAGCTCGGCGTCGAGAATCGCGGTCGACGCATTGATGGAGCCGGCCAAGTCGGAGAATTCCGGCCAGCGGTGCGTGACGTCCTTTCCGGAGGCACTCTGCAATCGCACGTTCGGCCCGTCGACGAAGATGAGGGTGCGGTAGCCGTCCCATTTGATCTCGTACGCCCACCCGTCGGCGGCGGCAGGCAGTGTTCCCATCGCTGCCTTCATCGGCAGCACCGGGAATGTCAGCGTCACGAGGGCAAGCGGCTCGAGAGGACGCCGTCCGATTCGAGCTGGTCGAGCCGTTCGGCGTCGTAGTCGAGTAACTCCACGAGCAGAGTCCGGTTGTCTTCGCCGCGGTACTTGGGGATGCCCGACACACCGACGTCAGGGGAGTCGGAGAAGCGCCAGGGCACGTTCGGCACGCGCACTGTTCCGCCGGCGCGATCGTCGATCTCGACAGTCGCGCCGCGTTCGATCGCCCAGTCGGTGTCGGCGAGCTCGCCAGGCTGGCGGACCTGTCCCGTTGCCAACCCTGCCTCAGCGAAGACCCGCTCGAATGTCTCGGCGTCGGGGACCGACCGTGAGAACTCGAGGATGATCTGGCTGAGTTCGGCGTAGTGCTCGATGCGACTCGCGACGGAGCCGAAACGATCATCGTTGGCGAGATCGGCGCGGCCCATTGCCGCCAGGAAGAGGTCGAAGGTTCCTCGTTCGGCCGGGTGGCCGCTGACGATGTAGCGCTCGCCGCTTCCGATCTCCATCACGATGTAGTCGCCTGGACGGAAACTGCGGATGGCGTTGGGGTCCACGTCATCGGGCCACATCGCGTCGTGCAGATGCTCGTTGACATAGAGCATCGTCTCGGCCATCGACACGTCGAGGAGTTGGCCGACACCGGTGTGTTCGCGTTGGTAGAGCGCGGCCAAAATTGCGGCCGCTGTCTCCATGCCCGTGTACACGTCGGCATGGCTGTGGGGATCCTTGGCGTAGTCGCCACCGCGGGCGTTGCCCTGCGACGCGACGATCCCCGCCTCGGCTTCGACGACCGGAGCGAAAGCACGCCGGTGAACCCACGGTCCGGTCTGGCCGTACCCCGACAGCGACGCGTAGATCAGCCGCGGGTTGCGCGCCCGGACCACCTCGGCGCTGAGGCCGAGTCGTTCCATCACGCCGGGGCGGTAGTTCTCGACCAGGACGTCTGCATGATCGACAAGTTCGAGCACGATGGCAACACCCTCGGGCGTGGCCAAGTCGATGCTGACGTTTCGCTTGCCGGCGTTCTGTTGCACGAAGTAGCTCGACAATCCGTTGCGACGCGGCGAGGAGAAGCGGGTGAGATCGCCAGCGGGCGGTTCGATCTTGATGACGTCTGCGCCCATGTCGTGCAACATGCGCGTGCAATGCGGTCCCGAGAGAACGCGAGTGAAATCGAGGACACGGATGCCGTGCAGCGGGGACGCCATACTCCATGGTTGCCGATGTCGAGCCGATGAGGCGAGTCCCGTCGACCCGTCGTCAAGCGATCGCGGCTCGGACGTCGGCCAGTAGTTCGATACTTCGGAGCGCCGTCGATTGATCGACAGTGATGGTGCGGGCAACGATGTCGTCGACGTTGATTGACTCGAATGATGCCATTCGCTCGGCGACGTGCTCGACGCCGCCAGCGATGATCTGGGTGTCCATGCCGCGGTAGCCGCGTTCGATGACCGAGCGCGCGAGACGGACCGTCGCATCGTGATCGTCGCCGACCAGAATGTCGCGTCGCAGCGCGATTCGTGGTGTGCGCCCATGACGCTCACAGGCTGATCGATAGCTGTCGGCCGCCACTGCAAGTGCATCTCCGTCGAGGCCGGGAGACGTGTACCAAGCATCTCCCTCGCGTGCCGCTCGATCGATCGCAGCAGGCGCGACGCCCGAGCCGATCCACCACTCGACGGGCTGAGGCGGTCGAGGGCTGATCGACGCGTCGATGATGTCGAAATCGGGCGCAGTGACCTGCTTGCCAGCAAACAACTCCTTCATGGCGGTGATCGAAGCGTCAGTGATTCGACCGCGGCTCGACAGGTCGGCACCGAGCGCGTCGAACTGCCCGGCGCCGGACCCAATGCCGGTCTGCACGATGAACGGTGCGTCGCTCATGGCTGCCAGCGTGCCGATCTGTTCCGCAGCGATCACCGGGTTCCAGAGGGGGAGGAGCAGGAGGAGGCCGATGGGTTTGTCACGCGGCCAATCGGCCATGATTCGACCAATCGCTGGCACGTTCTGGACGTAGGAGAACGATCCAGTTGCATGCTGATCACCGAGGGTCAGATGGTCGAGCCCGGCCTGCGATGCGACACGACCTCGCTCGAGGAGTGAGCCAACCGCAGCGGTCCCGTCGAGTCCCGGGTACCCGCTCGTGATACTCATCCCGAGGCGCATGGCGCCATTCTCGCAGGCATGGATGGCGATCGTTGTCCGGACGTGTCGGATCGCACAGGGGGAGCGAGGCGGATCCCGATAGCTTGGACATCGCTCCGGTCGAATTTCCGGCCGGTGAGCGCTTTCGGATTGTGTCTTCTGTTCCGGCCCAGCGCTGTTTTGAACAGAATCGACAACTCGAATCCGAGGCAAATACATGACCATGACCGACGACGCGCCGCGCGCGACCGACCTCTCCACCACCGACGGACCAGCCGTCCCGTTCGCCGACTTGGGCCTGCCAGCATCGATGCTGGAGCGCCTCCACGCGCAGGGTAAGTACGACGCGTTCCCGATCCAAGCTGCCGTGATCCCCGACGCTCTCGCTGGCCGCGACGTTGCTGGTCGCGCTCCGACCGGATCGGGCAAGACGCTCGGTTTCGGGCTTCCCCTCGTGGCCGGTCTGACCGACGCCAAGCCCCGCCGCCCGACGGCCCTGGTGCTCGCACCGACCCGTGAGCTCGCCGAGCAGATCATGGCCGAGCTGAACCCGTTCTGTAAGGCCGCCGGCCACTGGGCCGCGTCCGTTTATGGCGGAGTGGGCTACGGCAACCAACGCAAGGCGCTCGACAAGGGCACCGAGCTGATCGTCGCCTGCCCCGGACGTCTCGAAGATCTGATGCAGATGGGCGCTATTGACCTGCGCGATGTCACCACCGTCGTCATCGACGAAGCCGACCAGATGGCCGACATGGGCTTCTTGCCTTCAGTTCGTCGCATCGTCGGCGAGACCGCAACTCGCCGTCAGGTGCTGCTGTTCTCTGCAACCCTCGATGGCCCGGTCGCCAAGCTCGTTGCAGACTTCCAACACAACCCAGTGCGCCACGAAGTTGGCCCCAAGGGCCCGGACATGAGCCTCGCCGATCACAAGTTCTGGGTGACCGCCCGTGAGAAGCGTCAAGAAGTGTCGGCTCAGGTCATTAACAAAATGGGTTCGACCATCGTGTTCACACGTACCCGTCACGGCGCTGATCGTTTGGCCAAGCAACTCGGCAAGCAGGGTGTGCAGGCCGAGCCAATTCATGGTGGCCGGAGCCAGGGGCAGCGTGACCGCGCGCTCGCAGCCTTCAAGCAAGGCAAGGCAGCGGCACTGATCGCCACCGACGTCGCCGCCCGTGGCATCCACGTCAACGGTGTCAACTGCGTCATTCACTACGACCCGCCGGCGGAGAACTCCACATACGTGCACCGTTCGGGCCGTACTGCTCGTGCTGGCGACAGCGGCACGGTCGTGTCGCTGCTTGAAGGCAGTCAGAAGAAGGACGCTCGCAAGTTGCAGCGTGCAATCGGGTTGGACGAGCCGCTCACCGATCCTGACATCGCAGCGCTGATCGACCCCCCAATCTCGATGCGTCGCGAAGAGACACCGGAGCGCGAAGCGCGCGAACCGCGTCAACAGCCCAAGGCAAAGCGCGAACGCAAGCGCGATGATCGCTTCGACACCGAAGCACCGACCGCCGCACCTGCTCCGGACATGAGCAAAGGCGACGGCACCGTGAAGTTCTTCAACGCCGGCCGGGGCTATGGCTTTGTCGTTCCCGACAACGGTGGCAAGGACCTCTTCGTCCACTACACCAACATTCTTGTCGGAGCGAGCCGGAAGAACGACGGCAATCAGAGCGAGAACGACGATCAGCCGTACCGCACGCTTGACAACAACCACCGCGTCTCGTTTGAGGTTCGCGACGGCCGTAACGGCCCCGAGGCGTTCGACGTCCGGGCGGTCTGAGGACCGCGTTATCCAACTGGGCGAGATCGCCGGAAATGCCTCAATAATCTGGGCAACCCGACGAATCTGGCGATCCTCGCACCAGTAATATTTCATTGACCTCTGAGTCCGACCCCAACGTTGCACTATGTCTTCACCACCCCGCTCTCCCCGCTCTGCCCATCAGTCGGCAGAATCTTCTGAGGTGACGAACCGCGCCCCGATCTTCATCGCGGTCGGCTTGATCGCTTTGATTCTCGGCATCGGGTTTGTCGGCGGTCGCGGCGGATCGTCGGCCGACTCGTCGAACACCGAGGTCGCTTCGGGCTCGATCGGACCACTGACCGTGGGCGCCGAATCGACGACCACTGTCGGGGTGCCGCCAACCGTGAGTGACGCCGAGCCGACGCTTCCGCCGGTGACCCGGACGCTCAAGCAGGGCCTGGTGGGCGACGACGTCAAAATGCTGCAGGAGCGTCTGGTCGACCTCGGTTTTGATCCGGGCCCGGCCGATGGGATCTTCGGCACGCTCACGACACAATCCGTCTGGGCATTCGAGAAGTTGGTGTTGAAGACGCCGCGTACTGAAGCGACTGGCGCGATCACCACTGATTCGTGGGATCTGTTGCGCGACCCGGAGTTGGCGATCACACCGCGACGGCCGACCAATGGTCAGGCCGACCACACCGAGGTCTACCTGCCCGAGCAAGTGTTGATTGCGTTCCAGGAGGACAAACCTGCACTCATCTCCCACATCTCTTCTGGTGAAATCAATCCGGATGGATCTCCCAAGGAGTACTGCGAGACGGCGACCTACGACACCGACGCACAAGGTCGAGAGCTTGAAGAACCCGTCACCAAGCAGGTGTGTGCGCTGTCCAAGACGCCCGGCGGCGTGTTCACGTATGACCGCCAGGTCAAGGGCAAGCGTGTGAGCCCGCTGGGCGGCATGTGGGATCCGGTGTACTTCAACTACGGCATTGCGGTGCACGGGGCCGAGAACGTTCCGAATCGCCCGGCATCACATGGCTGCGTGCGTCTCCCGATGCACATCTCGGTCTACTTCCAAGACGTGGTCGACATCGGTGAGCGGATTCTGGTGTGGAACGGTGAGAAGGAACCCGAGCAGGTGACCGACCGTGAGTCGTTGCCGTCGTTCGACTACGCCGACCCCAACGCCACGACGACCACCACGTCGACGACGTCGACGACGTCGACGACGTCGACGACCACGACCACCATCGCCCCACCGACAACTGCTGCCCCGACGCCGACCACGACGAAGCCGGTGCCGACCACGACGACCACGACGACCACGTCGTCGGTGCCGTCGACCTCATCGACGCTGCCCTGACCCCGTCAGAGCGCTGCGGGCGTCTCCGCCCCCTTGCAATGGTCTGAACGACGACTGGGCGACGGGGTGCTCGACCGAGGATGACGCGGGCAGGAGATCCGCCGCGCTGTTGCGACCGAGGGGATGCACCGCCGCGGCGTGATCAGCGGGTCCGTCGATGGCCTACTGCAGGGCGTCGCATCAGGAAGCCACCGAGAAGACGTCGGCAGTCAAAGGTCACGAGTCCACGGTCTCGGCGAGCATGTCCGACGACGCTGTCGGCGAATCGTCAGGGATGGTGGCGGGGTCTGATGTAGTTCCGCTTGCCGCCGAGATCATTGCTGTTGCCGGTGTAGCTGGTGGTGGTGTGCTTGCTGCCGGCGTGGGCGCTGGTGGTGTGGTGGTGATAGTGGCTGGTCCGCAGATGGCTCCGCATTCCGTGGTGGTCGCAGCGTCGGTGGTGGTCGGCTCGGTTGTGGCGGTGTCTGGTGTGGTTCCGCTTGCTGCTGAGATCATTGCGGTCGGTGCTGTGGTTGCTGCCGCCGTGGGTGCTGGTGGTGTGGTGGCGATGCTGGCTGGTCCGCAGATGGCTCCGCATTCCGTTGTGGTCGCAGCGGCCGTGGTGGTCAGCTGAGGCACGGTGGTCGCGACCCGGGCCGGTCCGCAGATGGCGCCGCAGCCGTCGGTGGTGGGTGTGGCGGTGGTGGGTGTGGTGGTCGTGAGTGCAGTGGTGGTGGCCGGCGCGGCGGTGGTCAGACCGGCGACGGGAGTTGTCAACGTGACGTCTTCAGGCCCATCGCTCAGATTGCTCGAATTGGCTGTGGCGTCGGCTGCGCCCGCTGTCGTCACGCCGAGTACCGCGGTCATCGTGCCGACTGCCGTGACGGCAACGAGCAGTGCCCGCGTTCGCCGTGCCGTGATCCATGGGTTTCGTCCGCCTGCCATGTGTGCAATGTAGGTCTCAAATTGCCACCATATGCACTTTTTCTTCACCGAAAAACACAGAGAGTGGTTGAGTGGCGACGCTCGCACCAGCAACATCCGATCGCTGCTGGCTTTCAGCGCGGCTGATTCACGGAATCTTGACCACCATCGCTCACGAATTTGGGGAGCATTTGCCGGTCAGTTCGTCCGGTGGCGCGTGCGGCCACGGTCGTGCCGCGCGAAAATGCCATGCAACCCGACGTCCGACGCGCCAGTTCCCGTGGGGTGCGGCGGGCGCCCACTGCCCAGTTGAGCGGGCATGTCGGCTCGCCATCGACAAGAAGGAGAACCAGCGATGACGATGTACGGAGCGAATCCGGAACAGCTTGCCAATCTTGGCGCGAGCCTCAGCCGCCAGATCGAATCGATCAATCAGGTCATGTCCACGGTCGACGGCGTCATCAACGGGACGACGTGGCAGGGCCCGGCCCGCGACCGGTTCGTTGACGATTGGAACACCTCATTCAAGGGCGCATTAGGCAAGCTCAACGAGGCATTCGGAATGGCTGGCCGGGACTGCTCGGCCCGCGCGGATGAGTTGCGCAGGGTGATGGGCGTCGGCTGACGTCGTTCAGTCGAATACCCTGTGCCCGGTGACGATCGAACGCGACCCACTGGCGGGTGTCCACCCGCTGGTCCGAGCGGCGAAGCCGGTGGTCGACGCGGTCGGCGCTTCATTCATCAACGCTGACGATGCCGAACCCAGCGATGTCCCTCTGATCTGGGAGGGCGTCACAGTCGCCGCCGTCCGGTTGCCTCCGTTGCACGGTGCGCTGGAGAGGTTGATCGACGCCGTCGAGACCGAGCTGGGTGACTCGTTGCCAATGTTGTCGCGCGAGGGCAAGCAGCGTGCCATTCGTTTGCTCGACGAGCGCGGTGCGTTCATCCTGCGGCGCGCTGTCGAAGATGTGGCCGACGCGATGGGTGTCAGCCGCATCACGGTCTACAACTATCTCAACGCCATCCACCGTTAACCCGGGTGGCCCGGCAGTGGGCCATGGTTTGGGCAGCGCGATCGGCCAGACTCATCACTATGAATCGAATCGACGGCTTTGACGTGGTGGCCTTCGACGCCGACGACACGCTCTGGCAGAGCGAAGAATCGTTCAACCGAGCGGAGCGCCGTTTCGCCGAGCTCGTTGGGCCGCACTGTCCTGTTGGCGTCGATGTCGACGACGCACTGCGAGCAGTTGAACGAGCCGATCTGTCAGTGTCGGGCTATGGCGTCAAGGCATTCACGATTTCGATGGTTCGCGCCGCGATCACTGCGAGTAATCGCACGGTGCCGATCGAGGTGATCGAGGAGATTGTCGAAATCGGCCAGCACATGCTCACCGAGCCGGTCCATGTGTTGCCGCACGTGCCGGAAGTGCTGACGGCCGTCAGCGGTGCCGTCCGCACGGTGATGATCACCAAGGGTGACCTGGTGCATCAGACGCGCAAGGTCACGACATCTGGTCTCGAACATCACTTCACCGACATCGAGATCCTGCTCGAGAAGGATCCGCAGACCTACGCCAAGATTCTGACTCGCCTCGGCGTCCGTCCCGAGCGCTTTCTGATGGTCGGCAACTCCGTCAAGAGCGACATCCTGCCGGTTCTCGCACTCGGTGCGCACGCAGTGCACGTTCCGTATCACCTCACCTGGGCGCTTGAGCAAGTCGACCAGCACGACGAAGAGTTCGCTGAGCTTGATTCGATCGCTGACCTCCCCGACTGGCTCGGCCTGTTCACGACGCCGAAATCTTGACCGCGTCGGGGTCGGTCAGATGCGGCGAAGTTGGACTCGGTCGACGCGATGGTCGGCGGTCTTGTGCAGCACAAGCGACGCCCGATCTCGGGTGGGTGCGATGTTCTCAGCGAGGTTTCGACCGTTGATCTCGCGCCAGATGGTCCGGGCAACGTCGACGGCCTCCTTGTCGCTCAGCTCGGCGTAGAACTTGAAGAAGCTGTCGGGGTCCTGGAACACCGAGCCACGCAACGTCAGAAATCGGTCGATGTACCACTGTTCGATATCGGGTTCGTCAGCATCGACGTAGATCGAGAAATCGAAGTAGTCGCTCACGAACTCGGTGAAGCCTTCGGCTGTTTGGAGCACGTTGAGGCCTTCGAGAATCACGATGTCCGGTTGGTCGACGGTGACGTGCTCGCCGTCGAGAATGTCGTACACGACGTGGCTGTACAGCGGAGCGCGTACGTCACGTTGTCCGCTCTTGATCTCGCGCAGCACGCGCAGCAGCTCGCGCGTGTCGTAGCTCTCGGGAAACCCCTTGCGGTTCATGATCCCACGTTCTTCCAGCACGACGTTGGGATACAGAAACCCGTCGGTGGTGATGAGGTCGACCTTGGGATGATCGGGCCACCTGGCCAGGAGCGCTTGGAGAATGCGGGCGAACGTGCTCTTGCCGGCAGCGACACTGCCCGCGACACCGATGATGTACGGCACCTTCGGCGCGACCGTGCCGAGGAAGGTCGCGGACACCGTGTGGAGGTCCATCCTTGCGCTCACATACAGGTTGAGCAGGCGACTGAGCGGCAAGTAGATGGCCGCGACTTCATCCAAGTCGATCTCGTCGTTGATGCCCTGCAATTCGGCCAACTCGGCGGCGCCAAGCGTGAGTGGTGTTGACGCACGAAGCGCCGCCCAGTCATCGCGTTCGAACGTCAGGTAACGATCGGCGGATGACTCAAGGAAGTCGGACACCACGGTGGGCTCCGTTGCGGGGGCGGTCACGGTGCTGACTCTAGGCAACGACCCCGCACCTCCCGTAGTCTGCGTTGGTGTCGGGCGGGGATGATCGCAATCAATCCCGACAGGATCTGGTCGACGAGCGTGGTTCGGATCGCGGTCGACCCGAGCGAAAGCTGCACGGCGCCTGGTACACGCCGGACCACTTGGTTGCGCTGGTCGTCGACGCGATTGCCGGTTCGTTCAGAGCCTCTGCGCCGCGTCGGCGGCTGCGGCTCGTCGACCCGGCATGCGGCGACGGTCGATTTCTGGTCGCGGCCGTCGAGCGGCTCAGCGCGGCGGGCGTCGAGCTCGAAGTCGTCGGGCTCGACATCGACCCAGACGCTGTTGAGGCGACTCGACAGGCGCTGGCAGCGACAGGCGCGGCGCATCGCGTCGTCTGCGCCGACGCGCTGGCGTTCGACTGGTCGACGCTCGGCCGATTCGACGTCGTCGTCGGCAATCCGCCATTTCTGTCCCAGATGGCCGCCGCAACCACTCGGGGAGGAGCCAGTCGCCGTGGCGGCGGTCCCTACGCCGATGCCGCGGTCGAGTTTGTCGCCCTCGCTGCAGAGATCGTCGAGCCCGACCACGGACTGGTCGCGTACGTTCTGCCGCAGTCGCTGCTGTCGGCTCGAGACGCCGCGGCGGTGCGGGCCGACTACGACGCACGGGCATCGCTGCGCTGGTCGTGGTGGACCGGTGAGCGTGTCTTCGACGCCCAGGTGCTGACGTGCGCGCTGTTGTTCGAGTTCGGCGTACCGTCGACATCGCCGGGCGAATGGGCCCGGGTGATCACGGACCGTCGCGGCGTACCAGACCTTCCCGACGCGCTGCGCACCGATGGCGCGCTCGGGGATCGATGCCGCCTGAACGCCAACTTTCGCGACGAGTACTACGGCATGGTGCCCGCGGTCGGAGATCACCCCAGCGGCCCAAAACTGATCACCAGCGGGTTGATCGATCCTGGCCGCTGTTGGTGGGGTGATCGGCCGATCACGTTCGCGAAGCGACCGTTTCGTCGGCCGCGGCTTGACCTCGCGCAACTCGACGCCAAAATGTTCCGCTGGGCGAGTGACCGGCTCGTGCCGAAGGTGTTGATCGCCAACCAAACCAAGATTCTCGAAGCGGTCGCCGACGCCGATGGGTCGATGCTGCCTGGCGTCCCGGTGGTGGCTGCCTACCCCGACGCACCAGATGAGCAGACGGGCTCGGAGTTGGCGTGGAAGATTGCCGCCGTGCTCACGTCTCCGCTCGCATCAGCGTGGGCCTGGCATCGCAGCGCAGGAACCGGTCTGTCGGCGGATGCGATCCGAGTCGGCCCGGTCGTGCTGGCTGACTTGCCCTGGCCGGCCGGTGACCTCGACGGGGCAGTGACGGCGTTGCAGAACCACGACGTTCGTCGCTGTGCGGCCGAAGTTCACGCAGCATTCGGCGTTGGCGATGACGACGCGCTGAGGAGTTGGTGGGAGGCGGCGCTCATCCGAATCGAGGCGCGTCAACCAACGAACGTCACAGCGCGGTCGCTCCCCGAATGATGGGCTGAACTGCGACAATGGTCTCGATGAACACGGAATCGAACCGGCCGGCACGACGTTGGATGTGCGGTGCGCTGATCACGTCGTCCCTCATCCTGGGGGCAGCAGCGTGCGGTGGTGGCGACGCGTCTGGGCCCGAACTGTCCGCGGCCGGCGAGCGAGGCAAGAGCCTGTCGTCGTCGAGTGGGTGTGCGGGGTGTCATGGCACTGACGGTCAAGGTGGCGTCGGGCCGACCTGGCAGGGCCTCGCAGGAGCCGAGGTGGAACTCGCTGACGGCACCATGGTGGTCGCTGATGAGGAGTACCTGATTCGGGCGATCAAGGAGCCGAGCGCCGACCTGCGCGCCGACTACCCCGTGCAGATGCCGCGCAACAATCTCGATGATGAGCAAGTCGCCGACATCGTCGCGTACATCAACGACCTAGCAGCCGTCACCCCTGGCGGGTGACAGCGGGCGACGCCGTCAGCGCAACCAGGGAGCAGTGGGGCTGGCAGTACCCGGACCACCGGTGAGGACATCGGCGCCGTCGGCCGTCACGAGGATGGTGTGCTCGTACTGGGCGGTGCGCTTGCCGTCCGAGGTCACAGCAGTCCAGTCGTCGTCCCAGATCTTGTAGTTGATCGTCCCGAGAGTAATCATCGGTTCGATCGTGAACGTCATGCCTTCGCGCATGATGGTCGATGACCGCGAGTCGTAGTAGTGCAGCACCTGGATGTCGGTGTGGAATTGCTCGCCGATGCCGTGGCCGACGAACGCCCGCACAACGCCGTACTTGTACGGCTTACATGTGAGCTCGATGGCCCGACCGATGTCGCTGAGTGGGCTCCCCGGCTTGACCGCCTCGATGCCGCGCCACATTGCCTCTTCGGTGACTCGGACCAGCTGCTGACTCTCGGGATCAACGTCACCGACGAAAAACGTGGCGTTGGTGTCACCGTGTACGCCGTTCAACCAGCCGGTGACATCGATGTTGCAGATATCGCCCTCCCGCAGCACGCGTGAGTCGGGGATTCCGTGACAGATCACTTCGTTGACGGAGGTGCAGCACGCTTTGGGATAGCCGTGGTAATTGATCGTGCTCGGGTAGGCGCCAGCGGCAACGAATGCTTCGTGCACAGCGATGTCGATCTCTTCGGTGGTGACGCCAGGAGCGACCATTTCGCCGGCCATGGCGAGGACCTCGCCGGCGAGCTTGCCGGAGGCACGCATTCGTTCGATGATGTCCGGCGACTTGATGCGACCTTCGTCCCAGGCCTCATATTCGCCGGTGTCGGCGTAGGGCGGCCGAGCGATGTGGTCCGGCACCGCACGCATCGGCGTGACGGTGCCCTGCAGGACACGGCCCTCAGACTTCTTGTGACAGCGCTTGTACTTGCGCCCACTTCCGCACCAGCACGGCTCGTTGGCCTGTGGCAGCGTGGTCGGAGCGGTTCCGAGCGTCGATGTCATGGGACGCAGGATACGGGGTCGGGGCGACTGTGCGCCCGTCGTGCCCCGCCAGCGTTACTTTGGGGCTGCGGGAGCAGCCGTCACTCAGTGGCGACCAAACGGATTGATCGAGCGACTCGTGAACGCGTTCAGGACGCGGATCACCTCATGTGCGCCCCATCGCTGCCCGCGCTGGGCGGAAGGATCGAGCGGCTGCAGGATCCCGAGATCGACGAGTTGACGAACGGCACCACTGACTGCCGAGCTGCTTGCATCAATGAGGTCGCTCAGCGACTTCGTGTCGACGATCGGATGCTCGAGGAGTTGGTCCACGATCGGATGCACCACCGAGTCGGATCTGATTGGCCCGGTGAGGTCGCGCCACCGGCGCACGATCATCTCGATGTCGTCAAACAGCATGCTGGCGCTGCGAAGCGCTGCAAACGTCGCATCGGCGCCGAGCTCGACGATCGGCACATAGTCGCCCGCCCGATACTCGGTGAGGGCCTCGATGTAGCGATGCTTCTGGCTCACAATGCCCGCCGAAATGGGCAAGGTTGCCGCCTTGGTGAGGCCGTCGCGGCGTAACAGCGCGTGGATGAGTGCCCGGCCGACGCGCCCGTTGCCGTCAGGGAACGGATGGATGGTCTCGAAGTGAGCGTGCATCACCATCGCTTGAATGAACACCGGGATGTCGGTGCGATTCATGAACTCGCACAGATCGTCGATGGCATCAGGGATGAGTCGAGCAGCTGGCGGCACAAAGGTGGCCGCGGGCGGCCCAGCGGAATAGCTGCCGATCCACACCGGTTCTGTCCGCCACTTCCCGGCCAGTACCGGATGCGTGTCGATCAAGAGCGCGCGGTGAATGTCGAGAATCGTGTCTGACGAGATGTCACTCGACAGGTCGATCGCTGCCACCGTGGCATCGACATTGCCAATCACATCGGCGACTGACCGACCCATCTCGTCGCCGGTCTCGGCCATGAAGAGGTCAGGCAGTGATGCTGCGACGTTCTCAATGCGTGATGACGCCGACGCTTCGATGCGCACCAGCAAAGTTTCGAGGGGAGCGAGCGTGTCGCCGACTCGAATGTCGAATGCGGCGATGGCGGCACGAACGTCTTCGGAGACCAAGGCGCAATCCGAAGGGATCAGCATGCTGGCGTCGGCGATCTGGTCGAGGAGCGCCGACTGGTACGTGCGGTCACGTGTTGAGCGACGCGAATCTCCACCCTCTGAAATCAGCCAGACCAGCTTCTCGAAACGGACTGGCGGCCACAACGTGATTCCTCGGTTGGTTGAGGTGTACTCCGCAGCCATGGCGAGAAGTATGGCCGATCGGCGTCGGTCAGCTGGTTGTCAGTCGTTCGTCAACACGCCGATGGTGTGGGCCATCGCGAGTCCGGTGAGGCTGAGCCCGTCAGTGATGCCACCGGTACGGACGAGTTCGAGGACGCGGGCGGTCGATGTCCACTCGATGCGGCTGGCCTCGGTCGGGTCGGTCGGCTCGCCCACGTGCTCGGCTCCCTGACACCAGAACAGGTGGAATGTCTGATCGCTCAGTCCATTCGTGGGGTGGTACACCGCGACGGGCTGGAGGCTTCCGGTGGGGCGCCAACCTGTCTCTTCCACCGCCTCGCGCACAGCGGCTTCTGCAGGAGTCTCGCCAGCATCGACTCCACCTGCCGGAATCTCCCACCCCCACGTGTCGGTGATGAAGCGGTGGCGGTACAGCAGCAGGACTTCTTGGCCGCCTGTTTGGCTGGCGTCGCCGTCGCGAACGATCACGCAACCAGCAGCAGGCCCTGGCGCACGGATGACGTGGTGCTCAAAGGGTTCAATTCCGGGTGGCTCGACCGTGGTCAGCGCCAGCGACACCCAAGGCGAGGTGTACACCGATCGTTCACTGTGCACGTTCCACCTGACCATCGGCTCACCGTACTCACGGCATGGAGCGTCTCAGGTTGCGGCTTGGGATTGTCGGGCGCGTCGCATCGACCGGTAGAGCTGCCACGCAAGCAGCACGATGACGACGCCACCGGTACCGATGAGCACCCAGATCCAAGGGAATCCATCGTCTTCGGGGATGATCTCCAGCTGCGGCGTCGGCGCTGCGGGGTCATACGTGAAGAGGTAGGCAGCCTCGACTCGGTCGTTGTCCTCCACGTCGGTGCTGATGTGGCGTACGGCGTACTGGCCAGGAGTCGACAGCGGCTCGGCGAGCATCACGGCGACTCGGAGGTTGCTGTCCTGCACCCACTCGGACTCGACGATTCTTCCGTTGGGATCGGTGATGGAACCGTCGACGTCAGCAACCGTGCTCGAGTACCGCAGCTGTATCTCGGTGATTGTGCCGCCGACGCGTGAGCCCGGCGCGGGGCTGGCAGCGCCGAGGCCCGAGTGAGCGAACGCAGTGGTCGCGGAAACTCCAAGACCAATCATTGCGATCAGGACGGTCAAGACACGCGGAAGGCGCAGCGTGTTGTGACTCATCGTGTACTCGAGGCGTTGGGCAGGGACCAGAGCAGGGATTCGAGGAGCAGCCGTTCGTTCGGGTTGCGTTCAAACGATTCGAGCGCGGTGTGAATCCGCTCGACAGCCGCGGCGCAGCCGGCGGTGTCGACGCGAGTGTTTCCGGTCGTGGCTGCCGAGACGGCCTGGTCGCGATACGTCGCCGCCAGGGTGGCGAGGCCGCTGCGGAGCTCGTCGGTGCGGTGCCGTCGCAACTCGCGCTTGTGACGTTCTTCGAGCTGCTTCTTGCCGCTGCCTCGCTCACCGTGCTCCTTGATGCGCGCATCGAGCACCTCGACTTCGATCGCGTGTCGCTCCGCAAGTGGCTTGGCCGCGGCGTCGATCAACTCGAGGAGGCGTGCAGCGAGCCGCATCGCGACGGCACCGGTGCCATCGAGTTGTTCGGGCGCTTCGATGAAAGCCTTGCGCCGGTCCGCCAGGGCGGGGTCGGTCGCGAGGACGCGGGCGCGGTCGAGGTTGCCCAGAGCAGCCTTCGACGCGACCATTGCACCTGCCGGATTGATGCCCTCGGTCAGGAGGCGCGCCGCGATCACGTCGGCGCCGATTGCTCGAAAATCGATGCGTGCACATCGCGACGAGATAGTGATCAGATCGTGCGGCACGAAGTCGGCGAGAATGATGAAGGTCGTCGACTCTGGCGGCTCTTCGATCGTCTTCAGCATCAGTGCTGCACCATGTGGCGACAGCAGATGGAATTCGTCGAGGATGAGTACTTTGCGGGCGCCTTCGGTCGGCGCCAGTGATGACACGCGAACGACTTCCTTGGCCTGCTCGGCTGAGATCGATGCGCCCACGCGTTGTACTTCGCGGACGTCCGGGTGTTCGCCGGCGATGATGAGTCGAGCGTCTCGATGGTCACGAGTTTCGCCGCCCGACATGAGCGATGCGGCGAATGCCCGCGCCGCTTCGAGTTTGGTCGACCCTGATGGCCCGACGAACAGGTATGCATGCACCGGTCCACGAGCCGCGGCCGCCCGAAGATGCCCGATGGCCTGCTTCTGCCCGACGACGTCGTCCCACACGTCACCCGGATCACCGAGGTCGAGTGGCGTTCGTTGGTCACTGGACGCCGTCGCGTCGACGCCCACAGTCGCCGCAGCTTCGTCAGCAGCGATGGCCGCTTCAAGCTGTTCCTCGGTCAACTCATCGTCATTCATGTCGCTCACTGCACGCCCCGTTCCGCCAGGGCAGTAACGATCGCGTCCTCGGTCTCTCCGATGGTGCCGTGTCCGTCGATGGTGATCCAGCGCTCGGGCTCGAGCCCAGCCATGGTCCTGAATCCCTTGATGACCCGCTGGTGAAACGCGTCGCCTGCGGCCTCGAACCGATCGAGATCGCGCTCGCGGAGGCGCTCAGCGATCAGCTCATCGGGGGTGTCGAGGAAGACAACCAGTTGCGGCCAGCGTCCGGCGATGGCCCAGTCGTTGATCTGTTTCAGTTCCTCGACAGGAAGCTCGCGGCCGAACCCTTGGTACGCAAGAGTTGAGTAGAGCGACCGATCGCTGACAACGCTCCGCCCGGCGCCGAGCGCAGGAGCGACGACTTCGGCGATGTGCTGGGCACGATCAGCGGCGGTCATCAATGCCTCGGCCCGAGCGGTGAGGTTGGTGACGGCATTGTCGTGGAGGATCGCGCGGAGTCGGGCACCGACCGCGGTGCCGCCCGTTTCGCGGGTGAGCACCGCATCGAGTCGATTGGCGAGGAGCGCGGCCTGCGTGGATTTACCACAGGCTTCGGCGCCTTCAAACGCGATGTAGTGCGGCGCGGTCACGGGGGACGAGGTTAGAGGACGACATGGTGCCTGGCACCAAGTCGTCTGGTCATCAGGTTGCGTCGTCGGCAACGTCGGTGATGAGTGGCTTCTTCGCCGCTGCCTTCTTGGCAGGTGCCTTCTTCGCCGCGGCCTTCTTCTTCGCCGTGCTCTTTCTGGCCGTGCTCTTTTTGGCGGTGCTCTTTTTGGTCGCAGCCTTCTTCTTTGCTGCGGCCTTCTTCTTCGTGGCCTTGGCCTTCTTGCCCGGCGTCCCGCCTTTGGCGATGATTGCTTCGCGACGAATGGCAAGCAGTTCGTAGGCGCGCTCGGGCGAGATCTCCTCGAGCCGGTCGCCCTTGCCCAACGATGCGTTGGTCTCGCCGTCGGTGACGTACACACCGAAACGGCCATCCTTGGCGGTCACGTTCTTTTCGCTCACCGGGTCGACGCCGAACTCCTTCAGCGGGCCCTTGGCGGCGAGGTTGCTGCCGCCGCGCTTGTAGACCTTCGGCTCGGAGTAGATCTTCAGCGCCTCGTCGAGCGTGATCTCGAGCAGACGGTCCTCGGAATCGATGTTCCGGTAGTCCTTCTCCTTCATCACGTACGGCCCGTACCGGCCATTGTTGGCAAAGATCGGAATGCCGTCGGCCGGATCGTCGCCGAGGTGGCGTGGCAGCTGCAAGAGTTTCTCAGCGTCATCCATCGTGACGTTCTCAAACACCATGGTCTGGAACAGCGACGACATCTTCGGCTTCTCCATGCCCGGAGGAGGATTGTCGTGGTCGCCCCACTGCACGTATGGGCCGTAGCGGCCGTTCTTTGCGAACACCGGGAGCCCGTCGAGTTCGCCGATCGGATCGTCCATCTTCGGAGCGTTGAGTAACTCGATGGCTTTCTCCACGGTGAGTTCGTCCGGAGGCAGATCATCAGGGACCGACGCAGTGTCTTCGCCGCGCTTCACATACGGGCCGTACTTGCCCGGCTTGGCGACGACCTCGTTGCCATCGGGGTCATGGCCGAGCGGGAACGTGTTGATCTCGGCGGCATCGATGTGATCGAGGTTCTCTTCGACGAGTCGCTTCAGGCCGAGCAGTGCGTCATCGCCGTCGCCGGCCTCAGCAGTGATCGCAGGAACGGAGTCGTCACCCTGATCGCCCCAGTAGAACCGTTGGAGCCACTTGTCCTTTTGGCGCTCGCCCTTGGCGATGGCGTCGAGGTCGTGTTCGGTCGACGCGGTGAACTCGTAATCGACCAGTGCCTCGAAGTGCTCTTCGAGCAACCGGATCACTGCAAACGCGGTCCATGTGGGGACCAACGCCTGTCCCTTCTTCCACACATAGCCACGGTCTTGGACGGTCTGGATGATCGAGGCCCAGGTCGAAGGACGCCCGATGCGTAGTTCTTCCAGACGCTTGACCAGCGACGCTTCGGTGAAGCGTGACGGTGGCGTGGTGGTGTGGCCGTTCGGCGTGATCGACGAGATCGGCACGAGGTCGCCCTGCCTGAGGGGCGGCAGCAGTGCTTCTTTGTCTGCTGCGTCCTCTCCGGTCTCTTCTTTCGAGGCGACGTAGACAGCCCGATAGCCCGGGAAGGTGATCGTCGTGCCGGAGGCGGCGAATTCGCAGTCGACCAGCTCGCCGGTGGAGCGGTCGACGGAGTCGGCAGCCAGGCGAATCGAGACGGTTACACCGGCGGCATCGGCCATCTGCGAGGCGAGCGTGCGTTGCCAGATGAGTCGATACAGCGCAAGTTCCTGGCTGTTCAGCTCGGTCGACACGGCATCCGGAGACCGGTACGGCGTGGTCGGCCGGATGGCTTCGTGGGCGTCCTGGCCTTGCGTCTTCTTCTTGTATTGCTTGGGTGCAGCGTTGAGGTACTTCGACCCGTACTCGCTGGTGACGGCGTCACGTGTCGCGGTCATGGCCTCGTCAGAGAGGATCACATCGTCAGTACGCATGTAGGTGATGAAGCCACGCTCGTAGAGGCCCTGGGCGACACGCATCACCTGGCTGGAGGAGAGCCGCAATTTGCGCCCGCCTTCTTGCTGCAGCGTCGAGGTCATGAACGGAGGTTTCGGAGACGACCGGTACGGCTTCTCCTCGACCGAGCGAACAGTGAACTGCTTGCCGTCGAGCCCCTCTGCAAGTCCGCGTGCGCGGGCCTCGTTCAACTGCACCGGCGTCTTGCCGCTCTTGGGCGTGATGATCTGGCCGCTGTCGTTGAAGTCCTTGCCGGTCGCAACCTTGGCACCTGCGACACCGACCAGTTTCGAGTCGAACGACGGGTCGGTGGCCGTGATCGCGTCGATGTCCCAGTAATCGGTGCTGACGAAGGCGATGCGTTCACGTTCGCGTTCGACGATCAGGCGAACGGTGGGGCTCTGCACGCGTCCGGCCGAGAGGCCGCGGTTGACACGACGCCAGAGCACCGGCGAGACCTCATAGCCATACAGCCGGTCGAGGAGACGACGAGTTTCAGCGGCGTCGACCATGCCGTAATCGATGCCACGCGGGTTGTTGACTGCGTGATCGACCGCGGCCTTGGTGATCTCGTGGAACACCATCCGCTTCACAGGAACCTTCGGCTTCAGGTACTCGAGCAGGTGCCACGAAATGGCTTCCCCCTCGCGGTCTTCATCAGTTGCGAGATAGAGCTCCGAGGCGTCTTTGAGTGCCGCTTTGAGTTCTTTGACCACCGTCTTGCCCCGGTCGGTCAGCTCATAGGTCGGCTTGAAACCGTTCTCGACATCGATGTTGAGACCCTTGGATGGGAGGTCAGCGACGTGGCCCACAGAGGCGCGCACGTCGTAGTCGCTGCCAAGGAACTTGGACAGCGTCTTGGCCTTCGCAGGTGATTCGACGACGACGAGGGGTTTGGCCATGGGGCTCTCTCGCTAGGGGACGGTGGTGCGGGTTGTCAAGTGGCAGTGTGCCGGATCGACATCGATTTCGCATGGCAGCCCATTGTGGAAAGGTCCTCATCCCAACTTTCCCGTGTGCTCACGACGGTTCAACGAGGTACCTTCGCCGTATGCCCGTCGACCCTGAGCTCGGTGCGTTGGGCTGGACCGAAGCGTTTGATCGGAGCTGGCAGGACCTGGGCGCCCCCGGTCAGCCGGCGCGTGTTTCGCGCATCGACCGCGGCTGGAGCACGGCGATTCGCACGATGGCGCAAGCCCGCGGCACCGACGAGCCGGTCCGGATGCGCAATATCGGTGCCGAGGTCGCGGTCGGCGACTGGATCGTCGTCTCGGACGACGGCGAGAAGGTTGACCATGTCCTCGAACGCACCTCGGCGTTCACTCGTCGAGCGTCCTTCGATGGCATGCGGGCGGTGTCGCACACGCTGGCTGCGAATATCGACGTCGTCTTCCTCGTGCACGCGCTCGGATCACCACCAAGTCCGCGCCGTCTCGAACGCGAACTGGTTCTCGCGTACGACTCGGGCGCCGAGCCGGTGGTCATCCTGACCAAGACCGACCTGGTCGATGATCCTGAGCCGGGTCGGGCGGGGCTGGCCGAGGTTGCGCTCGGCGTGCCGGTTCTGCTGGCGAGCGGACTCACCGGTGAGGGCATCGATGTCCTGCGCGGCTACGCCGCTGGTAATCGCACGCTGACGTTTCTCGGTGCGAGCGGAGTCGGCAAGTCCACGATCGTCAATGCGCTGCTCGGCAATGAACGACAGGCAACCTCGGAGGTGCGCGAAGGCGATCAGCGCGGCCGGCACACCACGGTTGCTGCTGAGCTGGTTCCGCTCGCTGAGACCGGCTGGTTGATCGACACGCCCGGTGTGCGCGCCGTCAGTCTCTGGTTGTCGGGCAACGGCATCGAACGAGCATTTGCCGATGTGTTCGATCTGATGGACGGCTGTCGATTCAGAGATTGCAAGCATGACCAGGAACCGGGATGTGCGGTGCAGACAGCGATTGCGGCGGGCAACCTCGACCCGATTCGCCTATCAGCAATGGAGAAGCTGATCGAGGAAGAGGCCGCACTCGAAGAAGAGCAACGGGCGCGGGAGAAAGTTGCGGATCGCCGACGAGGTGGCAAGAAGCCACCGGAAAAGTCGGAATACCAATGAGGCGCCAGATCAGACCAAGTCGAGATGACCGCGACGTGAAGGCTGGTCGTGCGCCGAACGGCAAGCTGTACGAATCCGTGTGGGACTTTCCACGTCCGCCAGCGATCGAACCGGTCGAGTGGCGAATTCGTGTGCGGCATGCCGATGTCACGATCGTCGACGCGCCGCGGTGTCTCCGGGTCCTTGAGACCAGTCAGCCACCGGCGTACTACGTCGATTCGGAGTTCGTGGATCAGACCCTGTTCACGGCGACTGATCGACACACGTCGTGTGAGTGGAAGGGCGTGGCCGACTATGTCGACGTGCACGCAGGTTCGGCGGTCGTCCAGCAGAGCGCGTGGACCTACCGCAACCCCACCGACCGCTTCGCGCCCCTCGCAGGTTGCTGGGCGTTCTACGCGCAGCGATTCGACGAGTGCTGGGTTGACAATGAAGAGGTGACCAGCAACGAGGGCCAGTTCTACGGCGGATGGATCACCGCGAACGTGACGGGCCCGTTCAAAGGGGCGCCGGGCACTTTGCACTGGTAGCCCAGCGCCGTCGGGGTCGGGACCAGGTGTCGCTCTGGACTGGGCGTCACCCGTCAGCCTTGGGGGATTTCCCAGGCTGTGCCTGCGCGGGACCAGAAGCGGTGCATGTTTACCGCTCCGATGGGCAATGGCCCGTAGATGTGGGGGAAGAGCTCATCGACACCGGGTGCAGGTGGCTCCCACAAGATGTCCGCGGGGACGATCAACGGGTCGATCGTCAGCAGCACCAGCTCGGTCAGATCGCCATAGAAGCGGTTCGCTGTTGCCTCGAGTTGCTCGGCCGTCGAGCAGTGGATGAAGCCCACATCGTCGAGCGACATGCCACGTGTCGACACGGAGTATTCACCCGACGCAAAAGCGTTGACCCAGTCGTCGGGAAGCGCAATGTGGAAGATCGGATCGTCGGTACCGCTCTGCCCGGTCATGTAATTGACGTCCTGACGGCGATGGCTTGATCGAGACGTGTTCGTTCAAGCCGCGTCCGCAGCCGCTCGTCATTGCAGACGATTTCAAGGTCGCCGTCGGCTTGGCGCGCGGCGGCGGCAGCACCGAGCAACACGCCGAGGCCCGCGTCGTCGAGCGCCGCAACGCCGTCGAGGTCAGCCACGATGAGCTCGCCGCTGTTGGAATGAATCGTCCGCAGAAGTGCATCGCGAAAGATCGCAATCGACGCGAGGTCGACAACACCATCAACGGCGACGGTCGGGATGCCGCCGACGGTGCTCGAAGTGGTTCGCAGATCCATGGCGGATCAGGCTACGGCTGTTGTGTGCTGACGCTGACAGCTGTGATCGGGTTGAGGAAGCGAAGCCACCCAGGTCGCACGGGGATCGACCGTCAGGGTTCCAGTGCCATCGTGGCGGTGGCCTGGTGCGTGCTCGGCCCGATGAATTGCCCGATGATCGGCACGTCGGTGGGATCAACGTAGGTCACGGTGACCGTCACGGTGGTTGCGGTGACGTCGGTGCGCACCGCAATGGGCAGGTCGACTGCGGCAGCGGCAGCAGCCGATGCGGCCGACTGCGGACTGGCCGACACCGATGCTGCCCGAGCTCCTTCGCGGGCTGCGAGTTCGACCGCGAGTTCGTTGCGGATTGCAACGCCGACCTGCGTCATGCCCAGGAGCACGATGAGCACGATGGGCAACGCCAACGCAAACTCGACTGTGGCTTGCCCAGCTTGGCTGGACCCTGTTCGCGAAGCCTCGATGATCGACGGGGCCTCGCCTGACATGTCGCAGGTCGGACTGCCAGGCATCAGACGCGGTCGATCACGGCGTCGATCACGCGATTGAACAGTCGACTGATCTTTGCAGCGCCGCCGCCAGCACTCGCCCATGCAATGACGAGAAGTGCGACCATCGCGGCCGCGAGCAGCACGAGCGCGTACTCAGTCGTCGCCTGACCGCGATCGCCAGCCAGTCGGCGTTGGGCGGCGTGGCCGTGGCGGGTGCTGAGATGATTGATCGCTCCGATCTGAGCGGTGCGAATGTGGACGTAGAGGGCGAGCATGAGTGGTGGCATGGATGTCTCCGAACTGATCAGCGTGCTCGAGGATGCGAGACCGCGTGTGGTGTCCAGTCGATGTCGACGATGAGTCACCAGGCGTGCGAGCCGAGCGACGAAAGGGCTGCCAAGACCGCTGGGGCGATGGCGAGCAAGACGAATGACGGCAATGTGCACATCACGAGCGGGAACGACAGCTTGACGGGCAGCGACCGTGCGGCTGCTTCGTCGCGCCGCCTGCGGAGTGCCCGAGTTTCGTTCGACAGTTGCTGAACGGTCTGCGCAGTCGGCAATCCGTACCGCTCAGATGCGGAGATGAGCTCGGCGAATGGTGTGATCGCGGCGCCGAGTTGGCGACGCAGCGCACCGATCGAGTCGCCAAATGAATGGCCTCGTTCGAGTTGCACGGTGGCCGCCGCGAAGCCTGGTCGTGTTGATCGTGGCCCCCGCCGACTGAGTTCGATGATCGTCTGCCGTGGCGTTGCACCGGCGTGGAGGAGTACGACGACGAGATCGAGTGCGTCGGGTAGGGTTCGGGCGACTTGCTGCTGCATCCGACGCTGCGTGATGATTGGCGCAATGCGGACCCCGACCGCCGTTGCGGTGGCGAGTGTGAGGCCCAGGAGTGGGCCCACGAGCCAGATGGCAGCGAGCAACGCGGACAGTCCGAACCCGTGCCGCAGAGCGCGGTGATCCAGAGCGACCCGATGAGGACGCTGCATATCGCTGCCGCGACGGATCGAGCGCGGGCAGCGTCCTCGGCTGGCGACGCGGAAGGCGAGTGCTTGGCTGGCGATGGCGCACGCAATAGCAAGCCCGGTTGCATTGACCAACGGTGAGGTGGGGCTCATCCGGCCTGGCCCGCAACGATGTGCCGCATCCAGGCCCATCCACAGAGATTCAAGAGCAGCCCGGCGCCGACGAGCATGCCGCCCGCAGTGCGAAGCACGATGAGTCGCACGTCCGGGTCGGTCGCGAGGAGCAGCGCGAGCACGAGCAGCGGAACCGCAGTGAGGACATGGGCACTCAGCCGTGCCTGAGCGCTCTGCGCTGCGCGTTCGTGAGCGTCTGCGCTGCGCAGCCGGAGAGCAGATGCTGCGCGATCGATAGGTTCGGCCGCACTTCCTCCGTAGTCGGACGCGACCGCCAGCACTGACCAGACCAGATCGAGTGAGGTGTTGCCCGAGACTGCACCCGACGCGGCGATGGCGTCGGTGACAGACGCACCGCGGTCGAGTGAGCGGCGTAGCGAGTCCGTCCGAGCCGATAGTGCGACGTGGACGGGTCGCTCGTTTGCCAACACGCGCCTGAGGGTCTCGCCAGATCGCAGACGCCGTGCGATGGCATCGCACCACGTGGCCACTGCTTCGGGTGGGACGGGGCCGCGTGCGCGTCGACGCTGCCGCGTCGACGCGACGGCCCGTTGAAAAGCTTGCCGGAACGGTGGCAACGCGGTGGTGCGGTGCGCCGAAGCGGGTTGGGTGTGGGTCGTTCGTGCGCGGGGCTGGGCCATCCGGAGCAGCGCACAGGTGACCGCGAGCGCAAGGATCCCGGCAGTGAATGAGCTGGCTGTGGCCGGTCCCATGTCAGCGCCGCCGATGCAACGGAGCGATCGGAACGAGTTCACCATGGTCGAGGTGGGCGAGCAATCTCGTCGCGGGCGAGCCGTCGGAGGACGTGTCGACCACAACCTCGGAGATCGATTCGATCTGGCGCCGGCCGTCACGAGAACGGGCAACGTGAATCACGATGTCAACGGACCGCGCCAATTGCTGGCGGATCGCACGCATCGGCCAGGTCGGCGCTGCACGAAGGACGAGCGACTCGAGCCGATACAGCGCGTCAAGTGGACCGTTGGCATGACATGTCGAGAACGAACCGTCGTGCCCGGTATTCATTGCATGGATCATCCCGAGTACTTCGTCACCGCGAATCTCGCCGACCACCAGCCGGTCGGGCCGAAGGCGCAGCGCAGTACGGACGAGCGCAGGGAGACCGATCGGTGGTGGACCGTCGGGCGATGCAGCGCGGGCCTCGAGTCGGACAATATGTTGGTCTCGGAGCGGGAGTTCGGCGGTGTCTTCGATGATCACCACACGCTCGGTCGGCGGCAGCGTCGAAACGATTGAGGCCAGCAGTGACGTTTTGCCAGATGACGTGGCACCCGTGACCACGACATTGCACCGAGCGTCAATGACCTCCTGGATAAGTGAGGCGCCGCCGGAGTCGGTGTACGCGCCGAGCGGACGACTGTTCGCTGAGAATCGACGAATCGACAGGCAGGTGCCGTCGACGCTGACGGGCGCAGCAACGGCACAGACTCGCGACCCGTCAGCAAGTCGTGCATCGACGATCGGTGAGGTGGGGTCGAGGCGTCGTCCGATCGTGGCCAAGATTCGTTCGATGATGTGCTCAAGCGGTTGGCTGCGGAGCTGACCGACCTTGCTTAGAGCTCCTGCCCGATCGATCCAGATGTCGTTGCTCGCGTTGACCAACACCTCGTCGACGGTGGGATCTCGGACCCACTGGTCGAGTTCTCCGATGCCTGCAAGGCGCGCCAGCGCGGCGTCAGCCACGCGCCGCTGTTCGTCGACATGGTCGAGGGGGATGACGCGCCGCACTTGCTCGTCGACGAGGAGTCGGAGGTCGGTCGACTTGCTCGGCTGAGCAGAGTCCCGGTCGAGCACCTCTGCGGCCTGGCGGAAGACCAGCTCAACCGCGGCGTCGGCGTGAGAATCGTGGTGCTGGCCGCGGGCGTCGCGAGCCTCGGTCGCGGTCACGCGGCGGCTCGGCGGAGACTGCGGCGAATGGTGAATGGTGGCCGGCTCGACAGCAGGCCAGCGTCGACGGAACGAGCGACTCGCGGGTCGATCAGTAGCCGGGTCACGATGGGCGCACCCGTCGCTCGTTCGACGTCGCGAGCGCGTAACGCGCGGCCCGGCTCGTCGACGAGTACCACGCCTGTGGGTCGCACAGCGTCACGCGCGGCCTGGCGGAGTGAGAGGTAGCACGGGCGCGTGATCAGCCAACGATGTTCAACACATGCGGCAAGGCCCGGCGGAGGCGGGCCCGTACCCGCATCGATCCAGACTTCGCCTCCGACATTCTGTGCCCAGGCATCGAACCACGCACCGAGAGCGCTCCACCGAGCAGGTGCGGCGACGTTGGGTTGGCTCATCGCTGAGTGATGTTGCTCGCGGTACGGGAGGAGCACGGTCAGGTCGTCGATGTCGACGAGGAGGTCGTCGAGTTGCGTCGGGGCGCCGTCGGAGTCGAGCCAATCGGCAATGCCTGGACGGTCGGGCTCGGCCATGCCCAACACGGCCGGAATGTCACCGGCCAGGTCGACAAGCAACGCTGGTCGCGTCGATTCGAGCGCGAGTGTCGTGGTGACCACGGTGGTCCCCGAGCCGCCCTTGGCGGCCCAACAGAGTGTGACCATGTGAGTTCCCCTGGAGTGTTGAATGAGTCCACGGGGAGGAGTCGGATCACGCACGATACGGGCGGGGTCCCGATGGCCCACTGCGGTGACAAACTCGGTCTGCTCTGCCCAGCATTCAGCCGCTGAGCGGGCGCAGTTCACACAGACTGCAGCGGACAATCACCACGACGGCCGGTCGCGCGCCGATCGGCACTAGCGTCATCGGCGGAGATGTCTGGGTACCTGGTGGGCTCCGCCGCCTTCAAAGCGGTTGGGACGGGCGATCCCCGTCCGGCGGGTTCGATTCCCGTCCATCTCCGCCACTCGCGAGTGGTGTTGCGCCCGGAATCGGCTCCGGGCGCAACACTCCCTGCGATATCAGCGTGATGCCAACGTGACGCCAGCGCCGTGTCACCGCCGACTGCGGATGCCGGGCCACGATGAGACGCAGGCGTCGCGAGATCGGTAAGTTCGTCCCATGGCAGCTCTTGAATCCACCGTGGACATGTACGACCTTCGAATGTCAGAGGAGGTCCGACCGCTCTATGAAAAGGTCAAGGCCTTCATTGCCGAAGAGGTGCAGCCGATGTCGGAGAAGTTCTTCGAGCTCGGCGCGACACGCGAAGACCGTTGGGGGTACGCCCCCGGACAGCTTGAGCTCCTTCAGGAGGTCAAGGACAAGGCCAAAGCAAACGGGTTGTGGAACTTCTTCCTCCCTGACGCCGAGACCGGCGAAGGCCTCTCGAACCTGGACTACGCCTACATCGCGATCGAACTGGGCAAGAACCCGCTCGCCTCAGAATCGATGAACTGCGCTGCGCCCGACACCGGCAACATGGAAGTGCTCGAACGCGTCGGCACCGAAGCACAGAAGGAGCAGTGGCTAAAGCCATTGCTCGCCGGCGAGATCCGCTCGGCGTACGCCATGACCGAGCCCGATGTGGCCTCATCTGACGCCAAGAACGTCGCGTGTCAGGCCGAGCGCGATGGTGACGAATGGCTGATCAACGGCGAGAAGTACTACATCTCCGGTGCCGGCGATCCGCGCTGCAAGATCATGATCACCATGGTGCAGACCAGCCCTGACGGTCCGCCGCATCAGCGCCAGTCGCAGATCCTCGTCCCGGTTGACACGCCCGGCGTGCAGATCCTGGGCCCGATGCACGTGTTTGGCAAGGACGATGCCCCGCACGGCCACATGCACATCAAGTTCGACAACGTCCGCGTGCCGTACGAGAACATTCTCCTCGGCGAAGGCCGCGGCTTCGAGATCAGCCAGGTTCGCCTCGGCCCGGGGCGCATCCACCACTGCATGCGTGCCATCGGTCAAGCCGAAAAGGCCCTCGAGATGATGGTGTCGCGTGGCCTCAGCCGTGATGGTTTCGGCAAGCCCCTCGCCAAGCTCGGCGGCAACACCGAGATGATCGCCAAGTCGCGCATCGAGATCGAATCGATGCGTCGCATGGTACTCACCGCCGCTAATGCCATGGACAAGCTCGGCAACTCCGAGGCACGCGTCTGGGTGTCGGCTGTCAAGGCGATGGTCCCGATCCGAGTGTGCGAGATCATCGACAACGCGATTCAGATGCATGGCGCGACCGGCGTTTCGCAGTGGACGCCGCTGGCGGATATGTACACCTCGCAGCGCACCCTGCGTCTCGCTGACGGACCGGATGAAGTGCACTGGATGGTCGTCGGCCGCAAGGAAGTCAACGATGGCGAAGAAAAGGCCGCCTCGTACAACCCGAAAGAGACGTTCCTCGCCAACACAAGCGACGTGAAGGAAGGCGTGTTCTCGGGACCCGCCTGATCATCAACTGATTGCACGAACGGCCGGCCCGTTGCCCACAACTCGTGGGTGATGCGTCGGCCGTTGCGCGCTCGGCGACAACGAGACGCGGTCGTCTCGCGAGTCAGAGCGACGGTGGCCGGGCCTGCGTGCGTTCGAGCGAACGTGTCGGTCGGGGGATACCACGAGTCAGATCGACAGATTCGAGCTCGCGGAGATACTCAACGAGACGGTTGTCGTTTGCGCCGTAGAGGTCGAGCTGGTCGAGTTCGCCTGACGGTCGCCAGCCCAACTTGTCGAAGAAGCGTCGTCCGGTCGGACTGTCTTCGGGCACCCAGGCGGACAGCAGCCGCCCGCCGCGGTTACGCATGTCGTCTTCGGCGCGTGCAATCAATGCTGCGGCGATGCCACGGCCCCACGATGAGGGGTGCACCCAGATGTCGTCGATGACCGAATCGTGGCCATCCGCTCGAGCGACGACGTAGCCGACGACTCGGCCGTCGAGTTCGCCAACGAACGTGTCGGTGCCGTCGCGGAAGACGCCGTCGGTGCACTCGGTTCGCCGTGCGGCGTCAAAGCCGTCGACTTCGAAGACGGCAGCGGAGAACATGTACTGGAATCCGGCACGCCACGCAGCCGTGTAGGCGGCAACGATGGCTTCGATGTCGTCGAGCGTGGCACGTCGAACGAAGATCATGCACACTTGATCGGCGCAAAGCCGCTGCGGCTTGAGTCAGCTGGGTGAGATCAAACGGCGAGGAGGTCTCGAGCGCCAGTGTCGCTCGAGGGGTGACGCAGCTTGCTCATGGCGCGGGCTTCGATCTGCCGGATGCGCTCGCGAGTGAGGTTGAAGTGTTCACCCACCTCTTCGAGGGTGCGTGGTTCGCCGCGATCGAGGCCGAAGCGCAACTTGAGGATCTCGCGCTCGCGTTCGTCGAGCGGGGCGAGCAAACGGCTGATTTCTTCGGGTAGCAGCGCGGTGGCTGCCACTTCGAACGGCGACTCAGCTGAGCGGTCTTCGACCACGTCGCCGAGTTCTGCGTCACCATCTTCTCGGAGTGGCTCCGAAAGCGACAGTGGCTCTGCCGCGAAGCGCAGGGCCTCGGTGACCTTGTCTTCGGGCATCTCGACTTCCTTGGCCAGCTCGGAGAGCGTGGCGGGACGGCCGTACTTGAGTTCGAGGCGCGAACGCGCCTTCTGGAGGCGAGCCAAAGTGTCGCCAGCGTGGACCGGGAGACGAATAGTGCGGCCGGTGTTTGCAATGCCGCGAGTGATGGCTTGACGAATCCACCAGGTGGCGTAGGTCGAGAACTTGAAGCCCTTGCGCCAGTCGAACTTCTCGACGGCGTGCATCAGACCGAGGTTGCCCTCTTGGATGAGGTCAAGCAGTGGCAGACCGGAGGCCTGGTACTTCTTGGCGATTGAAACAACCAGGCGGAGGTTTGACTGTACGAACTGGCGTTCGGCTTGTTCGCCCTTGCGAGCCGTGCGGCGATACTCGCGCTTCTTGGCAGCAGTGAGTTCCTTACCGCCGGCATCGAGTTGCTCGATCGCTTCGTTGCCAGCTTCGATCGCCTTGGCGAGCCGGACCTCGTCGTCCTTGGTCAGAAGCGTGTACTGCCCGATATCGGTGAGGTACAGACGGACGAGGTCTTCGTCATCCCGTTCAACGCGATCTTTGGCCACCGGCGGCTCCCACTTGTTGATAGTCGTTGTTGTCCAGCGGCCGATGTGCTAAGTGCCTCGACCCCCGAGACAAGCGTCACGATACCGACCGCGGGCCCTCCACCAACCTGCCGCGGATGGAATCACCAAAATCGCACACTTCCGATTCGGCGCGGTGAATGAGGCACAGTGGAGCGATGACGGACAACTCGAACGCCGGCGACGCCGACAGTGGCCCAGACGGTGACCAGGAGATTGAGCTCGTCGTGGTCACGTTGACCTTTGACGCGAAGCCCAGCGATGCGGACAACGCCACGTTGCTTGGTGTGCTGTCCAAGTACATCGTGCTGACGCGCATGCAGGATGGTTGCCGCAATGTCGACCTTTGCTCGAGCGTCACCGCGCCGGGCCGTCATCTCATCGTGCAGAAGTGGGACTCCGACGAGACGCAGCGAACGCATTTCGACTCCGAACTGATGGTCGAGATGGCACATTCCTGCCAAGGGCTCCTGGCCTCCGCTCCCGACATTGACCTCTGGGAAGCAACCAGCGCCCACGATCTGCGCTGAACTGCTCATGGCTCGACCGGGTCGAGTGACGCCGGCCGAGAGGGTGCACGACGTGGCCGCCTGAAGGCGGTCCAGATCGTGCCACCGATAGGATTGCCCATATGTCTAATCCAGTCTTTAACGACGAGACCATGCGGCGAGATGCCGCAGGATGGGCGGCACCGGTCCGTGGCGGGCACACCGCGCCCGTTCCCACCGGATCGCCACTCAACGCCCCGGTCAACGACGGCCCGACCACACCGTGGTCGAAAGATGTCATGACCGTGAACGGCACGATCACCGCCACGGCCTCGCTGCTCATCCTGCTGCTCATCTCGGCATCGTTCGGGTGGAGTGCAGCAGGTGGCACGGCCCCCACCGGTGAAGCGACGTACTCGTTCCCACCCGTCGCAATGATCGGCATCATCGTCGGCTTCATCGCCGTGATCGTGTCGTCGTTCAAGCCAATGTTGGCGAAGTTCCTCGGCCCGGTCTACGCACTTGGCTACGGCTTCGCTGTCGGTGCGATCTCGAAGGGATACGAGACCTTCCAGAACGGCATCGTGCTGCAGGCCGTCGGTGCCACGATCTCGGTCTTCTTCGTCATGCTCGTCCTCTACCGCACCCGGATCATCAAGGTCACGGACAAGTTCCGGCGCAGCGTCATCTTTGCGACGCTCGGCATCATGGTGCTGTACGGCGTGTCGTTCCTGATGAGCCTGTTCGGCGCCGAGATCAGCTTCATCAACAGCCCGAGTCTGTTCGGCATCGGCTTCTCGGTGGTCGTGTGTGTCGTGGCGGCCATGAACCTCGCCCTTGACTTCGACCGCGTCGAGAAGGGCGTGGCAGCAGGCATGCCAAAGACCTACGAATGGGTGTCCGCTATCGGTCTGCTCGTCACCCTCGTGTGGCTGTACCTCGAAATGCTGCGCCTGTTGTCGAAGATCCAGTCGCGCTGAGCAACGCACCGATCTGAATGGTTTCCGACAGCACCCGTCGTCTCGTTGAGGCGGCGGGTGTTGCCTCGCTCGGGGTCGTGTTTGCGGGCGCGGTCGGGTCCGCGGTCGGTGTTGCTGTTCCCGCTGCGGTGATCGGCGGGCTGAATGGCGCAATCTCGGGTTGGCGGCGGACGTACGACTGGAAATGCTCCGACGGCGTCGTGGCGTTCACTCTCGACTCCACCTGGGGACTGCCGATGACCGGTGCCGGCCTTGTTGCCCAGAGCGTCGGTCTGCTCCGACCGTCGTCCGGCTACGTGCCTGAGCTGAGCGAGCGGCACAACCGGCATGTGTACCGGCGCGGGTTTCGAGTCCGCAAAGGGTTCGCCGTCACCCTTGGCAACGTGGTTTCCCAGGCCGGTGACATTGAGCGACCCCGACGCGCCCGGCTCGTCACCGACCACGAAGACGTTCACGTGTGGCAGGCGCGCTGGTTCGGCCCGGGCTATCCGGTGCTCTACGTCGGTTGGATGGTGCTCGGTGGCACTGTTGGCGCGCTCCGCTGGGGGAGCGATCGCCGCAAGCAAGGCGACCGGCTGTTCGCCACGATCGAGTCGGCGGCGTACTACCTCAACCCGTTCGAATGGTGGGCCTACAGCCGTGATGACTATTGGCCGCCGAGCGGAAAGGTCGCTGACTTCGGGTGGCGCCGCCCGTGTTGTGCGCCGCTGACCATCGCTCGCCCCGAACGTCCCTCTGGCCTCGCGCAGATCAGTCGCTGAACGTCATTGTGACGCGCTGCTGACCGTCAGTCGGTCACCGCTGCGAGTTGACGAAGCAGCGCAGCGTTGAACTCGGTCGGCTTTTCCTGCTGCGTCCAGTGGCCCGCGTCGGCGATCAGCACGTGGCCGCGGTAGTCCGGTAGCGACGTTGTCATCGATTCGACGTATTCCATCCGGTACGCGATCACCATGTCCTTGTCGCCGCCGATGAACGCGACCGGCATCGGTGGGGCCGCAAGACCCTTCGTCAGCTCCCAGTCGGCGTCGAGGTTGCGGTACCAGCTGATCGGGCCGAAAAACCCACTTGCGGTGAACTGCTCGACAAATCGATCGAAGTCGGCCGCGGGCAGCCACTCGGGGAGACCGTCGGGCACGCTGGCGGGTGCACCCCAGGTGTCGAGCAGGCCGGTTCCGGCCAATGGTGGCAGTTCGTCGGTGGGTGGCGGCGGTGCGGCGGTTTCACCCGAACCACCCCAGATCACGGTACGCAACGAACGAGAGACATCGGTCTCGAGTTCGTTCTCCGCCAGGTCGGGAAGTTGGAAGTACAGCATGTAGAAGAACCGGTCGCCGTACGTGGCGCTGAAGAGTTCGGTCGGCTGCAGCGGCCATGGGGTGTAGGGCACGCTGACGTTGACGACGCCGGCAACCCGCTCGGGATGGAACCTTGCCAGGTCCCACACCACGAGGGCGCCCCAATCGTGGCCGACGAACGTCGCAGTGTCGGTCTCGATGTCGTCGAGGAGCGCGATCAGGTCAGCCGAGAGGCGGTCGCTGCGGTAGGCGTCAACGTCCTTGGGCGCTGAGGACCTTCCGTAGCCGCGCTGGTCTGGCACGAGGACGCGGTATCCCGCAGCGACGAGTGGGTCGATCTGATGCCGCCATGAGTGTGAACTCTCGGGCCAGCCGTGCGCGAGCACGATGACAGGATCGCCCGGTGTGCCGGCATCGATGACGTCGAGGTCGATGCCGCCGAACTCGTCAGAGGTGTGGACGCGACGAACGGTCTGGCCAGGCATGGTGGAAAACGTAGATGATTGGTCGAAGCTGAGAGCCAGCGCGACTCAGTCGGCAGCGATGCCGGCGACGACCTCGGACCAGCTGAGTCCGTCGGCAGCCCAGAGCCGATCGAAGTCTGCATCGCCCGCGTCGCTGAAGCCGAAACGATTGCGATGGTTATAGCGCCAGCGCTGCGTATTGATCTCGATGCCAGCGCGAGCAAGCCGCCCAGCGCAGTAGGTATCCCACGCCGCAGACTCGGCCAGTGTGAGCTCGTCGTCTGTGCCGACGTCAGCGAAGTCAGCACGCATCCGATCGCGCGCACGCAGCAACATCCGACCAACCGATGTCCGGGTCTGGTTGACGCCCAGGGTCGTGAGCTGCTTGGTGTTCTCGATCGCTCCGCTCATCGCATCGATCACGATCGTGGCATCCGACGACGGGGCGTCAATCGAGCAGGAGATTTTAGCCAAGGGGGTCGTCTCGTCGACGATGAGCGAAATCGAATTACTGACCCCGAGCGTCTCGGCGAGCGAGGTAACGATGGCCGCGATCTCGTTGGCGTCGTATTTGACCTGAGTGAACTCAGCGGGATCGACCGAGACCTGCCCGGCGACGAGAGCGCTCACGATCAGGCGTCGGCGAACGCAGCAGCAGCTTCTTGGGCCTGCTTGATCGCCTGATTGCGTTCGTTGAAGGCGTCGACGCCGAGCTTGTTGATCGTGTCGTTCTCGTCGTCGGTGAAGCCGGCGAGCTCGCGGAACCGACGAGCCAACTTGAAGCTGCTCTCTTCATGGTCGCCGCGGGCGCCACCGAAGCTGAAGAGCTTGTCGACGACCTGCTGGAACTCGAGTGCCTTCGTGCGGCGGTCGGGGTCTTTCTCAGTGACCTTGCGCAGCCAGTCGGAGCCCATCTTGACGTGGGTGACCTCGTCGGCGAGCATCCAGTCTTCGCAGAACTCAAGATACGGATCGCCCGCCATGTCGCCGAATTCCTTCATCTGGGTGAAGACGTCGATTGCGAGCCCTTCGAGCGCCCGGTTGACCCCGGCGAGGCGAAGTACCGGATCGTTCGAGCAGGCAGCTTCGAACAGCACCGTGTTTTCTTGGAACTCACCGAGTTCAGTGCCCATCCAGTCGCCGAGCTTGGCGCTGATCTCGACGTGACGGGCTTCGTCCCACGCCTGACGGGCCATGTCGAGCTTGAGTTCGAAGGGAATCGTGTCGCCGCTGCCGTCGCCGGCCTCGAAATCGTGTGCGGTGCGACCGGCGCCTTCGAGTGCTTGGATCTCGCCGACCATGATGCCGTGCATGAGGCTGCGAGCGCGATCGGATGCATCGGGGCGATCCGGGGTCAGACGATTGCTCGCCGAACGAGACTTCGCGGACTTCCGCTTCGACTCGGGCTCCATCGGGTCGCGCGTGTCGGCGAGTCGTTCGGCCATGTTCGTCTGCACGAACCGCTCGTCGCGAGCGAGGTCTTCGACGGGAAAGAACTGACGCATGATGAACCCCCAGATGGTCTGGTCAGAATGATTGAAATCGATCGTAGTCGCGGATTGACACGCCGTGCTGGTCGGACGTGTTCAGGAACCGTCTGGCGATGCGCCACCGATGCTGCCGGGCCCGGTGATGCCGCCGGCCTCGACCATGATTGCTTCGAGTTTGGCCTGGTGACTGGCCGCACGTTGCACATGCTCGGGAGTGGTGATCAGAGACTGCAGCATCATCTCGCCATCGCGCCAGTCATCGAACTCGTCCTGCAGGATGAAGTTGATCGACCGGATGGTGGGAGCGTCGGTGATCTCGCTCGTGTTGTTGCGGTGGTACGTGTACGCCGAGATGAAGTGCGGGATCAGCACGCGGTAGACGCCGACGAGTTTCTCGATGGTGAGCTCGGGTGCTTCCGGCTCGGTCATCGCTTCAATGAAACGCACGATCGCGTCATTGGCCGGCACGGTCAGGCGCTCGGGCTTCATCTCGCGAAGTTCGGGAAGCCGCTGATTCCACAGGTCGGCGTGCCAGGCGTGGTGATAGCAGTGGGCCCCAAGGCGCATCTTGATGTCGAGCTCGGGAATGGTCGCGATCCACCCGCCCAATGCCTCAAACAGCTTCATCTCGGTCCACTTGTAATTGCCGACGCGACGAGCGGTCTCCGCAACACTGAACATGCCAGGCAGGTCGCGCCGGTCCCACGGAGCAAACGGCGCCCGCGCGGTCGACTCAGCGGTGGCGCCCGAAGGTGATGCAGCGTCCGATGTAGATGTGGTGTCCCCCATGCCGGCGACAGTAGTGCTCACGTGATCCGGTCAGCTCACCGGGCGCCCGGCGGACCACGCCGCCTCGGCAGCACCAATGTCGGTGGCCGGTTCGCCGTTCGCGGTGTACTCGAGCAGCATGGCTCGCCACGGACCATGCGCCTCGAGCTTGCCGAGGATCGCGCTCACGCCCCAGACGACGCGGTCGAGAATCACGAAACTCGGTGGAAGGTTGAGCTGTTCGATCACCGGAGCGTGCGGGCCCTGCACGTCGAGGATCGTGCCGAGCGTGTCGCGCATCCATTCTCGGGTGAAGGTGAACTCATCAGTGAGATACGGGGTGTACGGGCTGGACACGTAGTCGTAGACCAGCCCGGCATCGAGTCCGTGACCAGTCTTCAAAAAGCCGGACTTCTCCATTTCGCGTACAAGGAGTTCGGGGTCGCGGTCGACGATGATCGCGTCCATCGTGGGCTTCAACCCTTCCCATTCGCCAGGTGACCATCGCTTCACCAAGCCGTAGTCGAGGAACGTGATGCTGCCGTCATGGTGGAACTTGTAGTTGCCCGGGTGCGGGTCGCCGTTGAAGATCCCGTAGTGGTGAATGGCGCGTTGTGCGAACCTCCACAGGACTTCGGCTGCACGTTGCTTGGTTTCAAAGGTCTCGTTCTTGCGGAACTCATCGAACGTGAGGCCTTCGACCCACTCGGTGGTGAGGAGGCGGGCCGTCGAGTACTCGGGAACGAGCTTGGGGATGCGCACCCAGGGATGGCCGGCGAAGCGTTCCTCGAACTCGCTGACGTTGGCTGCTTCGAGCTTGTAGTCGAGTTCTTCGCGCATTCGTCCGCGCAGTTCGTCGACGAGCGCGTTGACGTCGAGACCCTTCAGCATCATCGCGGAGAACATCGCGTACATGACCTCGGCAGCGTCGAGGTCGCTCTCGATGGCTTCGTGCACGCCGGGGTACTGCACTTTGACTGCGACGACTCGTCCGTCCGGAGTGACGGCGCGGTGTACCTGACCGATCGATGCCGCCGCAACGGGGAGGTCGGTCCACTCGCGAAAGATGCGTTCGGGCTGACGACCGAGATCGCCTTCGACGACACCGGCAGCAAGGCTCGGGGCCATCGGAGCGGCATCGGCCTGCAACGTGGCGAGCGCATCTTGGGCTTCGTCGGGCAGCGCCTCGAAGATGAACGAGATCAGCTGGCCGGCCTTCATCAGCACGCCCTTCATCTCGCCGAGTTCCTTGGCGACGTCCTCGGCGGTTCGAATGGCGAACTGCTCATCGAGCGCCGCTCGTCGCTCCTGGTCGCTGGCGATGCCGCGAACCTTCGACACAGCGAACCGGGTGGAGTTGCGAGCTGACATCTTCCAGATCTTCGCTGACCGGGCGAACCGACTGGTCAGCGGCGAGTCGCTGGCTCTCTTGGCGGTCTTTTGTGCGGCGGTGGCGAGGCCGGTGGCCAACGCCAGCAGGCCAGCGAGTGTGGCGACGCCCCTTTTCTGCATCAGGCCAGTCCTCAGCCGAGCGTCGGAGTCGCGGTGCGGGCGGTGGGATGCGCGGCGAGCACGTCGTCAGCAATGGGTTCGCCGGTGATCTCGTCGGTCCAATAGTTCCCGTCGTTCAGTCGTTCGAGTGCGGTCTGGACATCGTTCAAGTCACGCTCGATCGCGTCGAGATCGAGCGAGTCCGCCTTGTCGATGTCGGGCTCAGCCGAAGCAAGGTCATGCGGGATCGTTTCGACTGCCGTCGGTGCCGGCACCTCGTGGGTGGCGTGGTCGACCGAAGCCTCAGAGTCCGCCGCAGGCTTCGATGGTTCTGGCACAGAGGGATCGTTCACCTGCACCAAGTTAGCCGCGCTTGATGTCTGGTCTTCATGAGCATCGAGCATCGAGCGTCGCTGCGCCTGCCGATAGAGTCGGGTGCCATGGCTTTCCCTCCTTTTGACGGTTCCGCACCCCAGCAGCAGGAGTTCTCCGCTCCGCCCGAGATGGGCATCGACCCGGCCAAGCGCTACACGGCCACGATGACCACCTCGCTCGGCGAGATCGTGATTGCACTCGATGCACTCAAGGCTCCCAAGACCGTGAACAACTTTGTGTTCCTGGCGCTCAACCATTACTACGACGGCGTGATCTTCCACCGCATCATCAACGGATTCATGTGCCAGGGCGGCGACCCGACCGGCACAGGTCGTGGCGGCCCCGGCTACCGGTTCGAAGATGAGCTGCCCAAGCCGCGTGAGTACCAGGTCGGCTCGCTTGCGATGGCCAATGCCGGGCCGAACACCAACGGCTCGCAGTTCTTCATCGTGTCGGGCGGGTCCGGCGTCGGGCTCCCGCCGCAATACAGCCTGTTCGGTCAAGTCGTGAAGGGTCTCGACATTGTCGACACGATGCAGAACGTTCCCACCGGTGGTGGCGACAAGCCGAAAACTGACGTCGTCATCCAGAGCGTCGTCATCACCGAATCGGCGGACTGACGCAGAGCGCGACAGATGGTGCCAGGCACCATCTGTCACACTCGCCCAGTGACCGAGATCTCACTTGCACAGGCGCGGCGGATCGCGCTGGGCGCGCAGGGATTCAACAACGCCCGTCCGACCGGTCGGATTGACCGTCGACACCTTCGCAAGGTGCTCGATCACATCGGGCTCATTCAGATCGACTCGGTCAACGTGCTCGTGCGCAGCCAAGAGCTGCCACTCTTCGCTCGGCTGGGTCCTCACCCGCGCACGCTGATCACCGACGCGACGCAGGCGGGCGAACTCTTCGAGTACTGGGTGCATGAGGCGTGTCACGTGCCTGTCGAGCAACGGCCGCTGTACGGCTGGATGATGACGGGCCATCCGCGCTGGAAGGCGATGCGCACATTCGCAGCCGAGCGACCTGAGCTGATCCAGTCAGTGCTCGATCGGTTACGCGCCGAGGGGCCACTGGTGGCGAGTGATCTGCAGATGCGTGATCGGCCGAAAGGTCAATGGTGGGATTGGGACGACGGCAAGTTCGCGCTCGAGCACTTGTTCCGTCTTGGTGAGGTTGCAGCGACTCGGCGACCGAACGACTTCGCGCGCATGTATGACCTTGCCGAGAGAGTCATCCCCGCCGACGTCCTCAATGCGCCGACGCCGACCGAGCACGAGGCAAAAAAAGAGCTCCTCGTCCTGGCAGCGTCGTATTTTGGGGTGGGGACCGCGGCGGACCTCGCCGACTACCACCGGCTCGCGCACACGCGTCCGCACCTCGCAGAGCTGGTCGAGGAGGGCCGATTGATCGCCACCAGAGTCGAGGGCTGGAAGCAGCAGGCATACCTCCACCCCGATGCGAAGCGTCCGCGCCGGATCACTGCTCGTGCTGTGCTCAGCCCGTTTGATCCGGTGGTCTGGTTCCGTGATCGCGCCGAGCGGCTGTTCGGATTCCACTACCGGATCGAGATCTACACTCCAGAGCCCAAGCGACAGTTCGGCTACTACGTGCTGCCGTTCCTCCTTGGTGACGAACTCGTGGGTCGCGTCGATCTGAAGGCTGACCGCAAGGCACGACAACTACTGGTCCAAGGCGCGTACGCCGAGCCAGGAATCGCCGAGGCCCACGTCGCCGAGGAACTCGCGGACGAACTCAAACTCATGGCTGACTGGCTCGGACTTGACGAGGTCGTGGTCAAGCCTCGGGGCGACCTGTCCGCAGCCCTTCGCGTCGCGATCTGACCGTCGTCGCGGCTGCGAGCGTCAGTTGGCCGGCAGGGCCCAGCGCAGCGTTCGCGTCACCAGCTTTCCGGCAGGTCGCAGCACGGCCGCCTCCGAAACAGGGAGCCATGGCAGACGCAGTGGGAAGCGTGTCCATGCCGGCATGAGGGCGACGGCCGCGGCGCAGATCAATCCGTACGGAGCGCGAGCAGCGAGGGGGAGCGGTGGCTGGATGATCAGGTAGCGCGCAGCGTCACGCGCCTCGCGAGTACCGCGGAGCTCGGGTCGGAACGTGCGGAGGTGCTGACGGAGCTCGTCCTCGGTTTCGGGTGGGTGTTCAACACCAAGGGCGCGAGCGACGACCGCCGACTCAGCCACGTACTGATCGCGTTCGCTCCCGAGGAGTGGTTGCAGTCCGAAGCGGTCGTGGGCTGCGAGAAAGCTGTCGAGCTCGGCGATGTGGACCCAGTGCAGGAGATGGGGGTCGTTCGCGGCGTAGGGCCGCCCGTCAGATGAGGTGCCGACAACATGCTGGTGAACACGATGAACGACGTCGACTGCTCGCTGTGCTTCGGAGGCTGGGCCGAACGTCGTCGCGGCAAGAAAGTCGGCGGTGCGCTGCAACCGTCCCCACGGATCGGCCCGATAGTCGGAGTGCTGTGCGACGCCGGCCATCGCGAGCGGGTGCAAGGACTGAAAGAGCAGTGCCCGCATCCCGCCGATGAACATTGACGCATCGGCGTGCACCCGACGAATCGGTGCATCGTCGTCAAACCAGCCGGGTTCACCGGTGTCGAACAGTTCGGTGCGGCGAACATCCGCGTTCGGTCCGACCACGCGATCGCGGATCTGGCTGCCGAGCCAGGAGCGGAGTTCCGCTGGAGTGGGCGCCATTGGCTCATCGTGTCACGGGATGCTGAGTACCATCCGGACGTGCCCGAAGAAAGTCCAGACGAGAACCAGTCGTCCGATGAGACAGGCGTGGGCAACGACGCCGGTCGGCTGGATGCCGATGGCAATCGCTTCGATCGGCGTTCCACTGATCGCGTGCTCCCACGGTGGGTGGTCCCCGGTATCGCACTGTTCTGGACCGGGTTCCTGTTCACCTTCGTCGCGCGTCACGTGTTTCACCGCCTCGCTTCGCTCCTCATTCTGCTGCTCGTTTCGCTGTTCCTGGCGCTGGCCATCGAGCCGGGAGTCAACCGACTTGCCGCTCGCGGCTGGCGCCGAGGGCGCGCCACCATGTCGATCCTGCTCGGCGTGCTCCTCACGTTCCTGGTCTTCGTGGTCGCGATCGGCACGCTGGTTGGCACGCAGATCGCGGACCTGCTGTCGGAGTCGAACGTCTACATCGAAGACACCGTCAAGTTCTTGAACGACACATTCGACACGCAGATCGATCCGCAGTCGGTGATCGACGAAGTCAACGACCCTGACGGTCGCGTGCAACAGTTCATCCAGAGCCAGGGCGACGAGGCAGTCCGCCTCTCACTCACTGCGCTGGGAGTGATCTTCCAGGGCTTGTCCGTGATTCTCTTCACCTACTACCTCGTTGCGGATGGGCCGCGCCTTCGCCGCATCATCTGCTCGCGCCTCACGCCACAGCGTCAGGACCGTGTCTTGAGCGCGTGGGAACTGGCAATCAACAAGACCGGCGGCTACCTCTATTCACGGGCGCTTCTTGCGTTGTTGTCGGCGTTCTTCCACTGGCTGGTGTTCCAGTCGCTGGGGACGCAGGCTCCCATCGCGCTCGCGTTGTGGGTTGGTTTCGTCAGCCAGTTCCTGCCGGTCGTCGGTACCTACCTCGCCGGCATCCTGCCCGTGCTCGTGACCTTCCTGGACTCCCCGCTCAAAGCGGCCATCGTCATCGGTTTCATCGTGATCTACCAACAGATCGAGAACTACTTCTTTGCGCCGCGCATCACCGCCCGCACAATGGAGCTACACCCAGCCGTTGCCTTCGGCGCAGCGCTCGGCGGCGCGGCACTGCTCGGCCCCGTCGGCGCGATTCTGGCTCTGCCTGCGGCAGCAATGTTCCAGGCGTTGGTGGGTGAGGCCGGCCATCGCTACGACGTGGTCGATAGTCATCTCACCAATATTCAGCCTCCCAAGCGGTCACGCGGGGCAGCATCGCATCCGAGTGCTCAGGCCGACTCGCCCAATACGCCGTGACCCGATTCGAAGAGACGCGGTTCGCTCGCGAGTCGTTCGCTCCAATTGCTGTTGCGACGCGGAGTTCCCTCGAAGAATCGCTCCACTTTGGAGCGGGTGTCGTGCTCGACGCCGACGGTGCCGTCGAATCCGAGATCGGTGATGCCAACCTCGTTGTCTATCCCCGGTCGTGCCTGAAGCCGATGCAGGCCGATGCGATGGTCGCGGCTGGTCTGCAGGTCACGACTGAGCAGTTGGCGGTGGCCTGCGCGAGCCACAGCGGCGAACCGCGCCACCTCGCCACGGTGTGCGCGTTGCTCGCTACGGCGGACCTGACCGAAGGGGACCTGGCCAACACCGTGTCGCGGCCGTATGGCGCCGCGGCCCGCTCGGCGCTCCGAGCGGAGGGCGTCCCGCCCTCGTCGCTCCAGCAGAACTGCTCGGGCAAGCACGCCGCAATGCTCGCCACCTGCCGCGTCAACGGGTGGCCGATCGACGGGTACCTCGCTGTCGAGCATCCGTTGCAGCAGATGATCAGCGCGCACATCGAGCTGCTCATGAGTGAGCCGGTCGCCTACATCGGGATCGATGGATGCGGCGCCCCAACTCAAGCGTTCAGCCTGCGCGGGTTGGCCAGCGCCTTCGGCACCCTCGCTCGTGGCTCGCAGGTAGCAACCGCGATGACAGCCCACCCTGAGTTGGTGGGGGGTACCGAGCGCGATGTCACGGACTGGATGCGCGCCGTGCCGGGCCTGATCGCCAAGGAGGGGGCCGCCGCAGTGATGGCGGGCGCATTGCCCGACGGACGATCATTTGCCTACAAGATCGCGGATGCAACCGAAGACGCGAGAAAGGTCGTGATGCTCGAAGCTCTTCGACTGCTCGGTGTCGACGCTGCCACGATCGCCGCCAACGAGCAGATCGCGAACGTTTCCGTCCTCGGGCATGGGCAACCGGTCGGTCGACTCGTTCCGCTCGAGTGGTCAGAACGAAGATGATGGCGTGAGCAATCCGATCGACTTCGTCTCCCTCGACAAGGACGCCTTTGCGTACGGAGCTGTGGAGCAGCTGGCGCCTGGCATTCGCCGTGTGATTGCGAAGAACCCGTCGAAGTTCACGTATCACGGCACCGGCACCTACATCATCGGCGAAGGCGACGTTGCCGTCGTCGACCCCGGTCCGCAGATCGATACCCACCGCGACGCGCTCGCTGCAGCACTCGACGGCGAGACAGTGCGGACCATTCTGGTCACGCACTGCCACGCCGATCACTCTCCGCTCGCGGCCTGGCTCCATGCCGAGACGGGCGCGCCGACCGTTGCTTTTGGTCCACACGACCGACCTGACGCCGAGCCGTGGGATATCGGGACCGATCCTGAGGGGTTTGGCATCGCGCCGCCGTCCGAAGAACCTGAACCCGACACCGCAGAGCCAGAGGTCAAAATCGAGGAATCGACCGATCATGCGTTCATCCCCGACTTGGTCGTGAACACCGGCGACGTTGCGGCAACGGGTTCCATCGGCTCGACGCCATGGACCGTGACAGCCCTCCACACGCCGGGTCACACGTCCAACCACACCTGCTTTGCCTTCAATAATGGTTCGACCACCTCGCTGTTCAGCGGCGACCACGTGATGGGTTGGAGCACGACGGTCGTCTCACCGCCCGACGGCGACATGGCTGCCTACTTTGAATCCCTGCGCGTCGTAGCTGGGCGGACCGATGACGTGATCATCCCGACGCACGGGTCACCGGTGACCGACCCGCAGACCTATGTGCGTCAGCTGATCGCCCACCGCGCAGCACGTGAACAGCAGATCGTGGACGCCGTTCGCCGCGGACTCACCACGATCCCCGAAATGGTCACCGAGTTGTACGCAGCGGTCCGCGTCGAGCTGCACAAGCCCGCTGCGCGCAGCGTGCTGTCGCACCTCGTCAAACTCGTCGACGAGGGCACTATCGCTCTCGACAGCTCGGCCAAGCCGCGCCTCGACAGCGTCTACGCGGCGGTCTGATCCCGGAGGTCAGTCAGATTGCAACGTCGTCCGGGGCGGTCTCCGGTTGCTCGGCGTCGACCTCGGCCCGGTTGCGAGCAAAGATGTCGGGCGGCTCGATCCACGGGTCAGGCAGCGTGCCGGAACGGGCGTGTTCGATGGTCGTCCACACCCGCTCCGGGGTGCAGGGAAGGTCGATGTGGCGCACGCCGAGATGGGCGACCGCATCGATGACAGCGTTCTGCACCGCCGGGGTCGCACCAATGGTCGCAGCTTCGCCAATACCTTTCGCTCCAAGCGGATTCAGCGGCGTGGGCGTCTCGGTCGAGACGACCTCAAACGACGGCAACTCGGCAGCGGAAACGATGGCGTACTCAGCAAGATTCGAGGTGACCGGGTTGCCATCTCCGTCGAAGAGTACCTCTTCGAACAGCGCTTGTCCGACGCCCGCAGCGATACCGCCATGTTGCTGGCCTTCAACAATCAACGGGTTGAGCACGGTGCCGCAGTCGTCGACTGCGATGTGGCGCAGCAGCGTCACCTTGCCGGTTCCCGAGTCCACCTCGACCACGGCGATGTGGGTGCCAAATGGGAAGGTGCCACTCTCCTGCACGAAGTCGAGCTAGCCGTTCAACTGCTCGCCTTCGGCCGCCGCGCGTCCCGCCAGGT
>NZ_CAXCAM010000025.1:0-48938 GCF_963980585.1 uncultured Ilumatobacter sp. | reverse complement strand
ACACACACAGCGCAACACAACTCATCATCGACACCAACGGATACTTCCCCACGGGCTAACCAGAATTCTCTCAGCTCGAACACATTGAATTGCCGTCATTCTGAACACCAGGTAACACCTCGGAGTTGATCAGCAGCCAGCGGCCAACAGACACTCCACCGTCGCAAACACGACATGCATAGCCGCTGTTCCCCGTCGTACATCGCCGCAAAATCAATCATTAATCTTGTCTTGAATCGCTTCGGGTTTCATGCGTGCTGGTTGGTTTGAGTCCCTGACGGAATTGCAGGGACGGTTTGTCGGTAGTGGTTGGTTTCGAACTCGGCGGGTGGGATGCGGCCGAGGTCGTGGAAGATGCGTCGGTGGTTGAACCAGTCGACCCATTCGAGCGTCGCGAGTTCGAGGTCATCGAGCCCGCGCCAAGGTCCCTTGTTCCGGACGAGTTCGGTCTTGTAGAGCCCATTGATTGTCTCAGCGAGCGCGTTGTCGTAGCTGTCGCTGCGTGACCCAACTGAGTTCACGACGCCGTCCTCGGCGAGACGTTCGGTGTAGCGAATGCTGAGATATTGAACGCCGCGGTCGCTGTGATGAACGAGCTGATCGAGATCTGCGCCGTCGCGTTGTCTGGACCAGATGGCTTGCTCGAGGGCGTCGAGCGCGAGGTCGGTCTTGAGTGAACGAGAGGCTTGCCAGCCAACGATGCGGCGTGAGAACACGTCGGTGATGAACGCGACGTAGACGAACCCAGACCACGTGCGCACGTAGGTGAGGTCTGCGACCCAGAGCCGGTCGGGTGCCGGCGCTGCGAACTTGCGATCGACCAGATCCCGCGGCCGATCCGCCGCGTCGTCGGCGAACGTCGTGCGGACGGGTTTGCCGCGAACAGCGCCACGTAGACCGAGGTCGCGCATCAACCGCTCGATGGTGCAGCGAGCGACCTTGTGGCCTTCGCGGTTGAGTTGCGCCCACACTTTCGCGGCGCCGTAGACCCCGAAGTTCTCGCGATGTACCCGCTCGATCATTGGCCACAACTCGGCGTCGCGCAGGGCGCGTGCCGACGGCTGGCGTTGTTTGGCTGCCCAGTAGGTGCGTGGGGCGATCTGCAACGCTCTGCAGATCGGCTCGACTCCGAAACGCTCCCGGTGGGCATCGAAGTACGCGATCACTTCTTGGTTCGACCGTCGAGCTCGGCCGCGAAGAAAACCGACGCCGACTTCAAGGTCTCGTTCGCTCGGCGAAGCTCTTTCACCTCACGCTCGAGTTCTTTCACCCGCTCGCGTTCATCGCTCGTCAACCCCGGCCGATGACCGGCATCGGTCTCAGCGCGGCGAACCCAGATCCATAGCGACTCGTGATGCACGCCAAGCTTGGCGCCGATCTCGTTGATCGCTTTCCACTGCGACGGGTACTCGTGCTGGTGCTCGAAAACCATGCGCACCGCACGCTCTTTCAGCTCCGGCGGATACCGCCTCAACCTCTTTGACATGACTCCATCCTCTCAAGGATCAGAGCACGCAACTTTCCCGGAGCGATTCATCTCGCAGCGTTATTTGGTTCCTCCACGTATGTCGAGCCCGAAGTCTTTTGTGCACTTCCAGCTGCCATCACGATGCCCAACCGGCCGCAAGGCGGGGTAGGGGCGGATCGTTGATATTTGGATGCGCCACCGAGAGTTCCAAAGTGTCCCATGAGGGAGAAAAGCGACAGAGATGAGCAATCCCTGATTAGGCTTTTTGACATCCCGAGAAAAGAACGCCGACGGCCGCTCTGCTGCCTCCAAAGAGGGCCTTACGCGAAGCTTAGGTGAGACGTGCGACCAACTCGGTGAGGGGTGCACGGAAGTCTCGCAGCGGCTCTTTGCCCGCAGCCTTCCAGGCAGCGTTGTCGAGCACGCTGTTCGCTGGCCGTGGTGCTGGACGAGGCGGATCCAGATCGGCAGTGGCAATCGGCGACACTCGCCCGCGTTGGTGGCCCGCTGCTTCCAGAATGTCGCCGACAAACTCGAACCATGAAACGGCGCCACCATTGGTGAGATGGAAGGTGCCCGCCCGCCGCTCGAGAGCGAGGGTGCGCAGCGCGGGCGCGAGGTCGGCCGTAAAGCTCGGGTGGCCGCGCTGGTCATCGACAAAAGCGAGTGGCGTATCTCCCGCAGCCAGACGCAGGATGAGCTTCACCATGTTGTCTCCGTACTCGCCGCAGACCCACGATGTGCGGGCGATCGATGCAGCCGAACCGGCTGCGATTTCTCCGGCGAGCTTCGTGCGTCCGTACACCGACTGCGGGTTCGTTTCGTCGGTCTCGAGGTAGGGACGGTCGAGCGTGCCGTCGAAGACATAGTCGGTGCTGACGTGCACGAGGTGTGCACCGAATTTCTCGCAAGCGGCGCTCACGATTCCAACAGCGGTTCCATTCACTGCCTGGGCGATATCGACGTTGGTCTCGCATGCATCGACTGCTGTGTAGGCGGCGGCATTGATCACGGCATCCGGAAGGTGCTGAGCAAGGAACGCGTCGACGGCAGCGGCATCGGTGATGTCCACATCGCTCCGGTCCGCCGCAACCACGTCGTCGCCCATCTCGATGCAATGTTGCACGAGTTCCACCCCGAGCTGACCGGCTGCGCCGGTGATCAACACCTTCATCGACGACTCATTCGGCAACCGTGACGACAGGCAACGGGCCGATGCCGCGGAAGTAGTCGAGGATGGGCTTCGACGAATCGTTGAGCCGCAGGATGGACTTGCCGTTGAAGTTCTCGCCGCGTACGTCGAGTTGGTACGTCGCCAACCCTGTCGCGAACGCCTTGCGCAACGTGCCTGCCGCAGCGATTGGGTCAAGGCCAGCATCGATGCGAACCGAGCTGCTGACCGCGTCAATCAGCTCCGACGCGAGAAACGGATCGGACTGCAGTTCGGTCATGGTGGCGTCAACGATCGTGGAAATAAACGCCTGCTGCCGCTGAATCCGCCCGAGGTCAGCAGTGGGGTCTTTGCGCCAGTTTCCGTCGCGGAACTCTTCATAGTTACGGCTCCGTGCGTACGCCAGCGCCTGTACCCCGTCAAGCCGGTTACATCCCGGCTCCTGAGCCAGTCCGGAGTTGAGATCGCGTGTGACGTACTCGAAGCAGATGGTGGCACCGCCGACGGCGTCAACGAGCTCCTTGAAACTGAAGAAGTCAATGTCGACCACATGGTTGATCGGGATCCCGAGTTCTTGGGTCACCGTGGCAGCGAGCACGTCGGCACCGTCGTTGTACGCCGAGTTGATGCGATCCTGCTTGCCAGACCCGGCGATGGTGACCAAGAGGTCGCGCGGGATGCTCATCAGTGCCGCACCGTTGCCGTCCTTTTCTTGACGGAGCACCATGATGGTGTCGCTGCGACGGCCCTGCACCGCACTGGTGTCGCCGATACCGCCGAAGTCGGGTGCATTCGGGTCCGAACCCTCTCGCGAGTCCGAACCAATGAGGAGATAGTTGACCGCAGGCCCCTCGACGGCGACCAAGATGTCCTCAAGCCCCTCGATCCGCTCAACATTTGCCGTGCGGTCGTCCGCGGCGCGAATCACGCCTGCCGCGCCAACAGCCGCAGTGAGGAGGGCGAACAGCAAGGCGAGCGGTGCCGAGCTCCGGCGACGCCGCCTCTTTGGGGCGTCGGCGTACTGATCGCCCCCTGGGTACTGCTGCATCAGAAGAACGCTAACCGGGGGGCGGGCTGGGCGTGCGGCACCACAGCAGATCAATCCGATGCGATACCGGCACCGTGTGTTCCGGGCCGCAGGTGCACAACATCACCCACATCAAAGACCCGCTTCTTACCCATCTCGGAGACCACGATGATGCGCCCCTCGGCGTCGATGTCAACGGCTTCGCCCTCAAAGGTCATATTGCCAGGGAGGTGGACGCGAACGAATTGCCCAAGCGTCAGCAATCGAGCCCGGTAGGTCTGAGCGAGGACCGCCGGATCACCCGATTGCGCGTCGAATGCATTGAGCACCTCCACGAGCAGCTGCTCAGCGGTGCAATCCACGAGATCGTTGACGCGCGCCGCCTCTGGCGGCGCCCACGCGACGTTGACACCGAACCCGACAATCAGACCTGGCGCCGACGTCGAACGTTGCGCCAGCACGCCGGCAAGCTTGCGACCGTCGTACAACACGTCGTTCGGCCACTTCAGACCCAATGTCGCCCGATTGCTCGCCTCGATCTTCAACCCCGCCAGCTGGTTGACAGCGTCCACAATCGCGACGCCGACCCGTTGCAGCATTGACGTCGGCCGATCACCAGGGGACATGAGATACATCGATGCGAGCAGGTTGCTTCCCGCCGGAGCATCCCATCGCCGGTCGAGTCGACCGCGCCCTGCGGTCTGATGTTCGGTGCGGAGCACAGTTCGATCCGCCAGCTCACCCTGTTCCGCCGCACGCAACAGGTCATCGTTGGTGCTCCCCGTCTCGGCCACGACAGAAACGTGCCATTCGTCCATCTTGGAAATGCCTGACGCCGGGCTCATGCCGCCTACATTGGCACCCGTGCTCAAGAAGATTCTGATTGCCAACCGCGGCGAGATTGCCGTCCGTGTCATCCGAGCGGCTCGGGAGATGGGCATCGCGACTGTCGCGGTGTATTCCGAACTCGATCGAGACGCCCTCCATGTGCGCCTCGCAGACGAAGCCTTCGCTCTCGGCGGCCAAACCGCTGCCGAGAGCTACATCAACACCGAAGCGGTGCTCGACGCAATCGCCAAGAGCGGCGCCGATGCGGTGCACCCCGGTTATGGCTTCTTTTCTGAGAACGCCGACTTCGCACGCGCCATCGCCGAGATGGGCGTCGAGTTCATTGGACCACCGGCAACGGCAATGGACGAGATGAGCGACAAGGTCTCGAGCCGTCAGGCGGCCATCCGTGGCGGTGCTCCGGTTGTTCCTGGGACGACTGAGTTCGCCCAGGGCCCCGACGAGATCCGCGATTTTGGCAACGAAAATGGTTGGCCGGCGGTCATCAAAGCTGCTTTCGGTGGCGGCGGGCGAGGCATGAAGGTGGTCAACAATGCCGATGAGGTCGACGACGCCTTCGCAAGCGCGCAACGCGAGGCACTTGCGTTCTTCGGTCGCGACGAGGTGTATGTCGAGCGCTACCTCACATGGCCACGCCACGTCGAGATCCAACTGGTCGGCGACAAGCAGGGCAACTGCGTCTGGATCTCGAGTCGCGATTGCTCGGCACAGCGACGTCACCAGAAGCTCATCGAAGAGGCTCCCGCTCCAGACTTGGCGGACGGCATCGAAGAGGCGATGGGCGAGGCAGCCGTCAAGGCAGCCAAGGCCGTTGGCTACTACGGCGCCGGCACAGTCGAGTTCATTTACCAGGACTCGGAGTTCTTCTTCCTTGAGATGAACACGCGGTTGCAGGTCGAGCACTGCGTCAGCGAAATGATCACGGACATCGATCTCGTCGAGTGGCAGATCCGGGTCGCCGCTGGTGAAGAACTTCCGATGACTCAGGACGAAGTCAGCGCCCTGCGGCGCGGCCACTCCATCGAGATCCGGATCAACGCCGAGGATCCGGCCGAAGGCAAGTTCCTCCCCTCGCCCGGGCCGATCACCAAGCTGGTCGCTCCGGACGGCTTCGGTGTGCGTTTCGATTCGGGGTATCTCTCCGGCGACGAGATCAGCCAGTTCTACGACAACCTGGTCGGCAAGCTCGTCGTGTGGGGCCGCAACCGCGAGGTGGCAATCGCCCGCACGATTCGAGCACTCGAAGAACTCGTTGTCGAAGGCGTTGCGACCACGATTCCGGCCGACCTCGCCATCTTGCGACACCCTGACTTCGCGGCGATGGAACACTCCACCAAGTGGGTCGAGCAGACACTCGACCTCACCGGCGTCACCGGCCAACCAACCGGTGCACCCGAGCAGGATGACGACGCCGAGCCGCTCGTGCGTCGATCCACGACAGTCGAGGTGAACGGCAAACGGTTCGACGTCAACATGTGGGTCCCCGAAGCTCCGGTCGGCGCGGCTGCGCCCGCAGCCAAGAAGAAGAAGCGGTCAGCGTCCGGCGCCGGTGGCGGCGGAGCTGCATCTGGCAGCGTCGAGGCACCCATGCAGGGCACGATCGTCAAGCTGCTTGTTGAGGTCGGCGACACCGTCGAGGCCGGTGCCGGCATCGTCGTGCTCGAAGCGATGAAGATGGAGAACCAGATCAACGCTGAGAAGGCCGGCACGGTCAAGGAACTCAAGGTCGCAGCTGGAGACACGGTGGGTGGCGGGGACATCCTCGCCATCATCGAATAGGCAACTGCTCCGGTCGGCACCGACCGTTGCTCGTTCGCTACCGTTTGGGGCGGGGAACAGACAACGCGAAGGGGACACACCATGAGCCACGGTGGACGACTTGCAGCGAAGGCACTCAAGGCCGCTGGGGTGGAGTGCGTCTTCACTCTGTCCGGTGGCCACGTCATGGGCATCTATGACGGATGCCTCGACGAAGGCATCCGGGTCATCGACGTGCGCCACGAGCAGGCAGCGACGCACGCCGCTGATGCATGGGCACGACTGAACCCGGGCAAAGTCGGTGTTGCGATCCTCACGGCCGGACCCGGAGTGACCGACGGTGTCACCGGCGTCGCCAACGCGTGGCGGGCCAACTCTCCGATCGTCGTCTTTGGCGGACAAGGCCCGTTCAACAACCTGCGCCGAGGCTCGCTCCAGGAGATGGACCACGTCTCGCTGATGCGTCCAATCACCAAGTGGGCGGACACCTGCTACGAGACCGCCCGCATCGGGGAGTACGTCGAGCAGGCGGTTCGCCACGCGATGTCTGGCGTTCCGGGCCCGGCGTTCCTTGAGATTCCGATGGACGTCTTGCACAGCCCAATCGACGTCGAAGCCATCACACTGCCAACGTTCCGCGACTACCGCGTTGCATCATCGGCGCCAGCAGCATCGATCGAGGTTGCCGCCAAACTCCTGCGCCAAGCCAAACGCCCCATGGTGATGGCTGGCACCGCCCTCAAGTGGTCCGAAGGTGGCCCCGCACTTCGCCGTTTCGCCGAGGCGACCCGATCGCCGGTGTACACGAACGGGATGGGCCGGGGACAACTCCCGATGGATCATCCGCAGTTCTTCAATCGGAGCCGGAAAGAGGCTCTCGCCGCGGCGGATGTCGTGGTGTTGGCAGGCACCCCGCTCGACTTCCGGATGAAGTACGGCGCCTCAATTCCTGCCGACGCACAGATCGTTCAGCTCGATCTCGACGACACGCTGATCGGCCAGAACCGGTCAGCTGACATCGGCCTCGTCGGGAATCTGGGCGTCAACCTCGATGCGCTCACCGACGCCCTCAACGGCAGCCTCGATTTCTCCGAACACACAGCTCACCTGCGCACGATCGAGGACGCTGCGGACGCAGCCCTGGCCGCCCAGTTGCACTCCGACGAAGTACCCATTGATCCGATGCGTCTATGTCACGAGATCGCCGACTTCGTTGCGACCGACGATGAGATGATCGTCATCGGCGACGGTGGCGACATCGTTGCCCAGGCTTCCAAGGTGCTCAGGGTCCCGCCGAACGGCACCTGGATGGACCCCGGACCTCTCGGAACGCTCGGCGTCGGCATGCCGTTCGCGCTCGCTGCGCAAATTGCCAACCCGGATCGCCGAGTGATGATCATCTACGGTGACGGATCGTTTGGACTCAATGGGTTCGAGTTCGACACCGCCGTGCGGTTCGGGCTACCCATCGTCGGCATTGTTGGCAACGACGCAGCCTGGGGACAGATGATGCGTCCTCAGGCGATGATCTACGGTGAGGACCGACTCGTCGCCACTGAGCTGAGGGCCACGCGCTACGACAAGGTGGTCGAGGCGCTCGGCGGTCATGGCGAGCACGTCACCCGGCCGCACGAGATTCGCGGCGCCATCGAGCGCGCCTTCGCCTCTGGGAAGCCCGCCCTGGTCAACGTCGAGATGCGCAAGGACGTTGGCGCGATGAAGGGTTCAACGTACGTCTAACGAGAACACTTAGCCGTGCAGATCTCGGCTGATCTCGGCACGGCGCAGCAGGAACGCCGGCTCATCGAGCCGCTTGCGGCGCATCCACGTCGTGACCTCACCGTTGCTCTTGCTCGCATTGCAACTTCGGCACGCTGGCACGATGTTGTCAAGGGTGTAGCGCCCTCCACGCGACAGCGCGAGAACACAGTCACGCTGCATGGTCTCGGTTGGCTGTGTTCCGCAATAGGCACAACCGCCCCACAGTTCCTGCAGCTGCGCCCATTGCTCGTCGGTCAAGTCGTGCTCGACACCATCCATGCGTCGCTTCCGCTTGCGTGCGGCCTTCGCGCGTCGACTCCTGTTCACCGCCACGCCTCAACAGTACGGCGACAGCAGTACGGCGATGCGATATTCAACTCAGTCACCACAGCCCGATCAAGTTGACGGCAACCGACGCCGGGCACGACCCTCAAGTGGGAGCCGGATTGAGTTGACTACTCCGCTGCTTCGGCAAGCGCTTCGCTCAGCGCCGGATGCACGAGGATGCTCTCAACCAGGTCACTCACCGTCAAGCTTGCCGTCACTGCGACCGCGATGACGGAGATCAATTCGGCTGCGTGACGGCCGACAATCGACCCACCGAGTATCTCACCGGTGTTCGGGTCGGAGATGATCTTGACGAACCCTCGAGTGTCGCTGTTGATCATTGCCTTTGCGGTCGACGAGAAGGGCACCTTGGTCACGCGGATCTTGCGACCCGAAGCGAATGCCTCCGCCTCTGCCAAGCCGACGTCGGCAATTTCAGGCTCGGTGAAGATCGCCGAGGCGGCTTTGTCGTAGTCGAGGTGGCGATGGTTGCGGGTGTGGAGGCCCATCACGTGTTCGGCGACTTTGCGACCCTGAATCGACGCCACGGATGACAGCGGGAGCTTGCCACTGATGTCACCCGCTGCATAAATGTGCCCGACGTTGGTGACGCAGTGCTGGTTGATGTCGACATAGCCCCAGTCATTGACGTCGACGCCCGCCGCATCGAGGCCAATGCCGGCGGTGTTCGGCACAGAACCGATGGCCAACACCGCATGGGACGATTCGATGACTCGACCATCGTCGCAGCGGACGACAACGGTGTCGCCAGCCTCGGAACGCTCGATTGCCTCTGCCCGGGCGCCCATCACCAGTTTCACGCCACGACGCATGAACTCCTGCTCAAGCACGGCAGCGACTTCAGGATCCTTGCCGGGCAGCACCTGCTGCCGGCTGACGACGAGGGTGACCTTGGCCCCGAACGACGAGAACATGTGGACGAACTCCACGCCGGTGACACCGGAGCCGACAACGGTAACACTGTCGGGAAATACCTTGGGCGGATAACAGTCGCGTGTCGTGAGGATGCGGTCACCGTCAGGGTGGCACCACTCGGGGACACGCGGCTGCGAGCCGGTTGACACCAGCGCGGCGTCGAACTCGACGGTCTGGAGGCCATCGACACATTCGACTTCCATTGTGTGCGGACCCGTGAACCGGCCCGACCCACGGAGAATGCGAATGCCCTGGCTCTCGAGGATCTCGGTGTTGTTGTCGCGCATCCGGTTCTTGATGCTTTCGATGCGGGTGGTCAGGCTCTCGACGTCGACTTCGGCATCGTTGTTCTCCAACCCCATGCCTTCGAGACGATTCGAGAAGCTGATCGCGCCGCCGGTGGCAATCATCGTCTTCGACGGAATGCAGTCCCACAGATGGGCCGCTCCCCCGACGACGTCGCGCTCGACCATGGTGACCTCAGCCCCCATCCGCGCCGCATGCGTCGCCGCATTGTTACCGGCTGGGCCGCCGCCGAGGATGACAAATCGTGTGCTCACACGGTCAGGCTACGCGAGTAATTGACTCGGGGCGTCGACCGATGGGCCGTGATGTCGCAGGTGTTCAGTGGTCGCCGACGTACAGGCCGTCGTCAGCGAAGATCGTCGACCGTTCGGATTCTCCATCCAGCGCAGCCAACGATCCGGCATTCGTGTTGCCGCAGTACCTGCTCGGGTACAACCCGACGTCGCGTCGCTTGCCGACCCATTCAAAGTGCATACCGTCAGGCGTCAGGAAGTTGCCGCCCCAGGCAAAGCCATGCTTGCGGAAAATCCGAACGGTGCGACAGTCCATGTCCGGCGGAGCGCAGCCCTGGCACGAACCGACAGTGTTCGTGTCCACCGCCTGGCCCCACGTGTGACGCGACAAGAAGCCGATGCTGCTGTTTGGGGTCAGTCTGTTGAATCGCGGGACATAACAGCCGCCTGCCGTGTTCGCGTGGAAATAGTTGATCGTGTACTCGAGACCGGACGCGATGACTTCGTTCATCGCGTTCGTCAGCGCAGCGCGTACGAGGTTGTGACACCCGGACCTCAGACTCAGCTGACCGATGGAGCCCGCCGAGATGTTCGCGTTCTTCCAGGTGCTGTCGATCGACACCGATCCGTTCGTGTTGACACGGTAGGCAAACTCGCCCAGGGCAGCTTTCGTTTGCGCCATCCCGAGCGTCGCATCCGGATCTGGCGGATCCCAGCTGCGGCGCACGCGGATTGATGTACTGATCAAGTTCTGCCTGATGAGTTCGGCATCGAGCGAGGCTCGCGAGTCGAAGCCCCAAAGCACCATCCGGCTCTCACGCGTGACGCCGAGACGCTCCGCAGCCTCAATCGACAACAACAACTCGGTACCGCCGGAGATTTCGTCTGGGACGACCTTCGCAATGGTGAACTGCAGCACCGCACCGTTGGAAGCGACGAGGTCGACAACGTCACCGGCACGAGCCCCGCGCAGCTCGGCTGTCAGTTGACCCATCACGATGTCGGTGGCGGTCAGGACTGCAGCAACGTCGTTGCCCATCAGATTTGCGACCGCATGTGCCGGTAGCACCGTCGTGGCCATGGGATACGAGTAGCCGGAGGGTGCCTGTTGCACGACCGAGCCACCTCGACGAACACGTCGCATCCCGGTACTCGCAGAGCGACCAATTGCGCCGGTGCCTCCGGCCGCTCGGGTGGCAGCCAACGCCCGTGCGCCGACATCGGACCGAAGCGCTCCGCTGTTGTAGATGGTCACGACGTCGACGTCCGGCCCTGCCGGGCCGGGAACACGAACCGCCGGCTGCGCCACCGCAGCTGGGCCGTCGATCTGCGGGTCACTCAGCGCGACCACCGGAAGTGCACCGGCCAGAGCAAGAGCGATCGCGATGACGACAGCGGGACGGCGCATCAGGAGAATGCTACGAACTCGCGACGAAAACATGGTGGCACGACCCCGAAGTTTCGCTACGGTCATCGCACCGTGAGCGAGCCGACCGACCCCCATTCCGACGACACTCCGGATGTCGTCGCCGCCCCTGAGGCGGCTGCCGGAAGCGGCCTCGCTGCCGAAAAGGAACGACGGCTGGGCCTGGTCGAAGCCATGCGGGAGTCAGGCGACAACCCATACCCCTACCGGTTCGACCGCACCCACACGCTGGCCGATGTGCGCAGCGGCTGGGGGCACCTCGAGCCGGGCATCGAAACCGAGGATCCAGTCTCGGTCGCAGGCCGCATCATGCTCAAGCGCGACTCAGGCAAGCTCATCTTCGCCACGATCCGCGACCGGTCCGGCGAAATCCAACTCTTCATCTCGAAAGCTGTGGTCGGCGACGACGAGTTCGCTGCCATCAAGGACCTTGATCTCGGCGATTGGGTCGGAGTCAACGGCACGGTGATGACCACCCGCAAAGGCGAGTTGTCGGTCAAGCCCGATCATGTCGAATTGCTGTCCAAGGCCATCCGTCCAATGCCCGACAAGTGGCACGGGCTCACCGACGTCGACACTCGATTCCGCCAACGGTATGCAGACTTGATCGTCAACGAGGACGCGCGCCGCAACTTCGAGATCCGCCACGAGACCGTCGCCAGTTTCCGCCGAACCCTTGCGAAGCATGGGTTCATCGAAGTCGAGACGCCGGTGCTGCATCCCGAGGTCGGCGGCGCCCACGCTCGGCCGTTCACCACCCACCACAACACACTCGACATGCAGCTGTACTTGCGCATCGCCGTCGAGTTGTACCTCAAGCGCTTGATCGTCGGCGGAATGGAACGCGTCTACGAAATCGCACGGACGTTCCGCAACGAGGGCGTCTCGACTCGACACAACCCCGAGTTCACGATGATGGAGCTCTATCAGGCGTTCGGTGACTGGAACGACGTGATGGACATCACCGAGGAACTCATCACCACCGCCGCCCAAGATGCCCTCGGCACCACGGTCGTCGAAGTTCGCGGTGAGCAGGTCGACCTGGCTGATGCCTGGCCTCGCAAACGCATGATTGACTACGCCTCCGAAGGCACCGGCGTCGAGCTCCATCCGTCCATGCCGATCTCCGACGTCCGCAAGGTCGCTGCGAATCACGACGTCTTCGTCGAAGACCGCTGGGGCGCCGGCAAGATCATTGAGGAGCTGTTCGAGAAGACGGCCGAGTCATCGATCATCCGGCCGACCTTCGTCACCGGACACCCGGTCGAGATCTCGCCGCTCGCGCGCGTTGATCGCAACGATCCCTTCCTCACCGAACGGTTCGAGTTGTTCGTCGACGGCCGAGAGCTCGCCAACGGGTACTCCGAGTTGAACGACCCCGTCGAGCAGCGTGCACGGTTCGAAGACGAACAGGCGGCCAAGGCGGCCGGCGACGACGAAGCCGGCAGCCTCGACGAGGACTACATCCGAGCGCTCGAGTACGGCATGCCACCCACCGGTGGTCTCGGCATCGGCATCGACCGTCTGGCGATGCTGTTGGCGGGCGTCGACTCGATCAAGGAAGTCATCCTCTTCCCCACCCTCCGACCCGAAGTTCACTGACCACGAGTGACTCCGGGGTCGGGACCAGGTGTAGCTCAGCTACTCCGGGGCCGGGCCACGCGTCACTCGACCATCTGAGAATCTGGAGAAACCAATGACACGCATGGCATGGGGCGCTGGCCTCGCAACGATCGACTCAGCAGGCAACACGCTCGACACCTGGTACCGCTGGCTTGGCTGGGGCGAGTACGGCAGCGACCCCGGCGCAGATGGCGCCGGGGGCGACTCTGTGCACTGGGACACGATCGAATCAAAGCTCGGCATGCGCGATCACCGTGACGAAGTACGCAACGTCACGATCCGGCCCGTCCGAATTTCGGTTGATGTCGATGCAGCACCCGCCTCGCCAGAGGATGCGTATCTCCGACTGCACCTACTCTCCCACCGCCTCGCTCCCCCGCACTCTTTGAACATGGACGGCACCTTCGGGGCCCTCAACAACGTCGCGTGGACCAACCTCGGGCCCGTTGCTGTCTCCGCGCTTGACGACGTTCGACTCAAGGTGAAGCTCGACGGCGGCGTACTGAGCGTGCACGGCCTCGACAAGTTTCCGCGCATGACCGACTACGTGGTGCCCACCGGCGTCCGCATCGCCGATGCCGATCGTGTGCGACTCGGCGCCCACCTCGCCGAAGGCACCACGGTGATGCACGAGGGCTTCTGCAACTTCAACGCAGGCACGCTCGGCACCTCGATGGTGGAAGGCCGCATCTCAGCCGGCGTCGTGGTCGGCAACGGTTCCGACGTGGGCGGCGGCGCCTCGATCCAGGGCACGCTGTCCGGCGGCGGCACCGAGACCATCTCGATCGGCGAGCGCTGCCTGCTCGGGGCAAATGCCGGCATCGGCATCAGCCTCGGTGACGACTGCGTTGTCGAAGCCGGTCTCTACATCACCGCCGCAACGCCAATTCTGACTCCCGACGGCGTCGTCAAGGCTCGGGACATCTCCGGAGTCAGCGGTGTCCTGTTCATCCGTGATGGGCAAACAGGACAGGTCATCGCCCGGCCGCGCGACAAGAGCTGGGGCGAACTGAACAGCGAACTGCATTCGAACCAGTAGCAAGCACCACATCGAGCACCGCAGTTTCGATACGTTGCAGCGCAATGGTGTGCACCACTCCGAGCCACAATCTGCAGAGCTGCTGATGGCGAAAGCTGACGAATTCGGTGCTCCAGTCGAGATCGAGGCCGCCGGCCGCATCGTGCCGATCACGAATCCGAACAAGCCGATGTTCCCGTCGGTCGGACCAAAGAAGGCCCAGCGAACCAAGCTGGACCTCGCTCGCTACTACGTGTCAGTCGGCGACGCGATCATGCGCACGCTTGTTGGTCGACCCGTGCTGCTCGAGCGCTACCCGAATGGCGTACGCGGGAAATCGTTCTTCCAGAAACGCATCCCCGACTCTGCGCCCGAGTGGCTACACACCACAACCGTGGAGACGATCAACGGCACCCCCTCACGAGCGCTGGTGATCGCCGACCTGGCACATGTGTTGTGGGCCTCGAATCAGGGGGTGCTCGGTCTACATGTGTGGCCCTACCGGGCGAGCGAGCCCGACGAGGCCGACGAAATGCGCATCGACTTGGACCCGACGCCGGGCGTGCCATTCGATCAAGTTCGAGAGGCGGCTGCACTGGTCCGCGATTACCTGGCCGAACTGGGGATGCTCGGGTTCGCCAAGACCACGGGCAGCAAGGGCATTCACATCTACGTGCGGGTCGAGCCGGGCTGGGATTCGTTCGCCATCCGCGGCGCCGTCATCGCCCTCGCCCGCGAATTATCCGAACGGCAACCGAATCTCATCACTGACAAGTGGTGGAAGGAGGAACGTGGCGAGCGGGTGTTCATCGACTACAACCAGAATGCTCCGCACAAGAACATGTTCGGCGCCTGGGGTGTCCGACCACGCGTCGGAGCACAGGTGTCGACACCGTTCCGTTGGGACGAACTCAACACGATCAATCCCGAGGTATGCACGATCGACACAGTGCCGCACCGGCTTGCCGCCCACGGCGACCCGTGGGAGCTGATGGATGAAGCTCCGTGCTCAATCGCTCCGCTCGTCGAGCGATTCGCCGCCGATCTCGCCGATGGCATTCCCGATGCCCCGTGGCCACCGGTGTATCCGAAGATGCCAAACGAGGCGCCCAGGGTGCAGCCCAGTCGCGCCAAGCATGACTAAACCTGCGGTTGCAGGTATTCACCCCGCTGTCCGCGAAGACGCTTCGAGCACGGCCAGCGACATCGTCGAGCGGCGAACTGTTGACCGGAGTTCGGAACTCGCGGAACAGGCTCCTGCGCATCCGACGTTGTGGAGCGTCCGCCTATCTCCCATGATGGGGCGATGACGACGATTGATGCGTTCACCCAGCTCGCACGTGGCCGCCGCACGTCGTTGGTGATGGAGTCTGATCGGTCCGTCGACCACGACATCATCGACCAACTCTGCGAACTTGCGTCGTGGGCCCCGAGCCATAAGCGCACCTGGCCGTGGCGTTTCGCCTCGTTTACCGGCGATGGTCGCTCGCGGCTCGGCACCACGATGGCGACCGATATGGCCGACGCTGACTTCGGTGACGACGCCAAACGCATCAAGACACAGGGCAAGTACCTCAGAGCGCCTGCCGTCGTTGTCGTGGGCTGCGAACCACATCCCAATGAAATGCTGCACCTCGAGAATCGTGATGCCGTCGCCGCCGCGATTCAAAACCTTCTACTCGGCGCAACGGCGTTGGGGCTCGCGAGCTTTTGGTCGACCCCAGCGCTCACGCGCCCACCCAAGGTGCTCGAGCTCTGCGGCTTCAGTCCCGACGATCGCATCGTTGGCGTGATCTATCTCGGTTGGCCAGGCGGCACGTGTCCGGTGCCTGAACGGGACCCCGTCGAGGTGGTCCGGATCGAGCAGTGATTGAATGCGGGGCGTGCCCGCACTCGACATTGCCACTCAGACGATCGTCACGCTCGACCTCGAAGGGGTCTTGATCCCCGAGATTTGGATTGCCGTTGCTGAACGGACCGGCATTGACGGTCTGCTGCGCACGACGCGTGATGAGCCTGATTACGACGTCTTGATGCGCTATCGCCTCGGCCTGCTCGCTGAGCACGGTCTCACGATGTCGTTGATCGAAGACGTCATTGCCGGTCTCGTTCCCCTTCCGGGTGCCCACGATTTCCTGGCGAAGCTTCGAGCCCGCACGCAGCTGATCATTCTCAGCGACACCTTCGAGCAGTTCGCTCGGCCCTTCATGCGCCAGCTCGATTGGCCCACAGTCTTCTGCCATCGGCTGGTTGTCACCGACGACCGCATCGTCGACTATCGACTGCGCCAACCTGACCAGAAGCGCAAGTCCGTGCAGGCCTTCCATGGGCTGAACTATCGAGTCATCGCTGCTGGCGACAGCTACAACGACACGACGATGCTCGGCGAAGCCGACGCCGGATTCTTGTTTCATGCTCCAGCCAACGTGATCGCCGAGTTCCCGCAGTTCCCAGCGCTTGACTCCTACGACGAGCTCCTCGACGCAATCACCGCCCAGCTCTCCTGAGGCCCATATCTCGCGACGAGACACATTCCAGCCGGCCGGCACCTCTTGGCCGTCAGCTGGCTTCCGGTCAGGGTGTGTAGACGCCGAAGACCTCGCGCAGGCTGTCGCTGATCTCGCCGAGCGTGCAATCGGCACGCAGTGCATCCTTGATGCTGTACAGCAGGTTGTCGCTCGTCCCGGCGGTCGCCTTGACCTTGCCGAGCGCTGATTCGACCGCCGCGGGGTCACGGTTGGCCTTGTAGCGTTTGAGCCGCTCGATCTGACCGGGCTCCAGTGTGGGGTCGATCGGAAAGACTGCCGGTTCGGGCTCGTCATCCATCGTGAACTTGTTGACGCCGACGATGGTCCGTTCGTTGTCGTCGATCGACTTCGTGTACTGGTAGGCCGAGTCCATGATCTCGTCCATTTGGTAGCCCTGCTCGATCGCAGCGACTGCACCACCCTTTTCGTCGATGGTGGCGATGTAGTCCCATGCGAGCTTTTCGACTTCGTCGGTGAGTGACTCGACCAGGTACGAACCGGCCATGGGGTCCGGCGTGTCGACGACACCCGACTCGTAGCCGATGACCTGTTGAGTTCGGAGCGCCATGCGGGCCGCGTTCTCGGTCGGCAGGCTGAGCGCCTCATCGAAACCATTGGTGTGGAGTGACTGCGTTCCGCCCATCACTGCGGCGAGCGCCTGCAGCGTGACGCGCATGATGTTGTTCATCGGCTGCTGCGCGGTCAGCGTCGATCCACCGGTCTGCGTGTGGAACCGGAGCATCTTGCTCTTGGGATTCTGGGCATTGAACCGCTCGGTCATGATCGTGTGCCACATCCGCCGACTGGCGCGGAACTTCGCGATCTCCTCGAAGAAGTTGTTGTGACCGTTCCAGAAGAAGCTGAGCCGCGGCGCGAAGTCGTCAACGTCGAGGCCCGCATCGACCGCAGCCTGGACGTAGGCAATAGCGTTCGCCAGCGTGAATGCGATCTCCTGAACCGCTGTCGAACCCGCTTCGCGAATGTGATAGCCAGAAATTGAGATCGTGTTCCAGTTCGGAATGTGGTCGGCGCAGTACCCGAAGATGTCGGTGATGATCCTCATCGACGGGCGCGGCGGGTACACGTAGGTGCCCCGGGCGATGTACTCCTTGAGCAGGTCGTTCTGGATGGTGCCGCTGATCTGGTCGGCGGCGACACCGTTCTCTTCGGCGACCAACTCGTACATCAGCAGCAGAATCGCCGCAGTCGAGTTGATCGTCATCGACGTCGACACCTTGTCGAGCGGGAGACCGGCGAGGAGCAGTCGCATGTCTTCCATCGAGTCGATGGCGACGCCAACCTTGCCGACTTCGCCCTCGGCCCGACCGTGGTCGGAGTCGTATCCCATCTGCGTCGGCAGGTCGAACGCGCAGCTCAGACCGGTCTGGCCCGCGTTGAGGAGAAACTTGAACCGCTCGTTTGTCGCCTCGGCATTGCCGAAGCCCGAGTACTGGCGCATTGTCCAGAGGCGTCCGGTGTACATCGAGGAGTAGACACCGCGGGTGTACGGCTCTTCCCCTGGCGCTCCGAGTTGGGTCGCAGCGTCCCAGTTCGCCAGGTCGGTCTCGTCGTAGAGCCGCTGGATCGGAATGCCGGAATCAGTGTGCGGAAGGTTGGGCGCGTCAGCCATGGGTCGATCGTAGGACGGCATGGTGCCTGACACCATGTCGTCAGCCGCCAACTTGTCGCGCTCGGTCAGTTCGCGGCGACGACGGCGACTTCCATTCGCCATTGCGGCTGGGCGAGTTCGGGAACGGTGACGAGTGTGCTTGCGGCCCGGTGGTCGCCGAGAAATGCATCCCGTGCAGCCATGACCGGGCCGAGCGGCTCGCCGCTCACCACGTACGTGGTGACCGACACGATGTCGAGCGCCAACATGTCGGCGGCTGCGAGCATTGCTGCGATGTTTTCCCACACCACCTTCGCTTGATCCTCCATCGCGTCAGGCGTCGACCCGTCCGGTGCGGTCGGCACGACTCCAGACGTGTGAAGCCAGCGAGTCGGATTCTCCACCAACACGGCGTGGTGATAGTTCGCCGCTGGATTGGCGATGGACGACGGATTCACGGGCGTTTGCACCCCTGCAGTGTCGCGTAGCGGCGCGACACAAGCGGGGGTCTGACCCCATTTGTGACTCTTGGGCCACACTGGCGAGGTGCAGTCGGCGACGTCAACCCCAGCATCGGGCGGTCCAATCGCCCGTTGGCTAAGTACCGCGCAACCCGAGGCGCTGTTCGTGTTGTCTGCGGTGGCGCAGTACATCGGCGCAGCGATCGCCGTGCTCCTGTTCGATCAGGTGGAACCGCAGACCGTTGCATGGTTCCGAATCATCGGCGCCTCCATCGCGCTGCTCGCCGTATCACGCGGCTGGCGCTCCGGGTGGACTCGTCCACAGTTGATCAGCGTGGCGGTGTTCGGCATCACCACGGCGCTGATGAACATCTGCTTCTACCTTGCGATCGACCGCATCGATCTCGGCAAGGGCGTCACCATCGAGTTCATCGGCCCCATCACCGTTGCCGCAGTCGCCACAAGGTCTCTCCGTAACGGTGTCGCGCTTGCCTTCGCGATTGTCGGCGTCGTCGTCCTCGGCGGGGTTGAGGTCGCCGACAACCTCGACGGACTGTTCTTCATCCTGTTGGCGTCAGCACTCTGGGCCGGCTACATCGTGTTGGGCTCGCGGGTCGCCCAAGTCGACCGCGGCGTCGCCGGCCTCGGTCTCGGCTTGTGCATCGGAGCGATCGTGACCACGCCAATCGGCGCTCCGTGGAGTGGCCCGGTCTGGCTCTCCCCCACACTTCTCGCGGCCTGTCTCCTCGTGGGTGTGTTCTCGAACGCGATTGGGTACGGCATCGACCAGTTCACGATGCGTCGCATTCCGATCCGTCGCTTTTCACTGCTGTTGGCGCTCCTGCCAGTCACCGCATCAGTGATCGGCTGGATCGCGCTCGACCAACAGCCGTCCGGGCTCGACATCATCGGCATCGCATTGGTGCTGGTGGGCGTCGCTGTCCAAGAGCGCGACGAGATCGAACGCGTCGAGCGGGTCGTCCGCACCGACCCGGCTTGACCTCGGGCGTTACAATTCAAACATGACCGACACCGTCGAGGAAACACTGTCCGCAATCCAGAAGCAGGCTGCTCCGGAGATCGAGGACATGGAAGCCGAGCGTCAGCGCCGCAAGGAGCGCCTCGCCTGTGGGCTGCGCACCATGGGTCGCCTCCATCTCGCAGAGGGTGTGGCAGGCCACGTCACTGTTCGCGACCCCGAGTTCACCGACCGCTTCTGGGTCAACCCGTTCGGCCACAACTTCAAGCTGATGACCGTGAGCGACCTCATCTGCGTCGACCACAATGGTGATGTCGTCGTCGGCGACCGACCCGTCAACGCAGCGGCGTTTGCGATCCACAGCGAACTCCACAAGGCACGGCCCGACGTCATGGCCGCCGCACACTCCCATTCGATGTATGGACGCACGTTCTCCACCCTCGGCAAGCCACTGAAGATGATCAGCCAGGACGCGACAATGTTCTACAACGACATCGCGCTCTGCAACGAGGGCAGCGGTGCCGTGGTGCTCGACACCGCAGTCGGTCGGGCCATGGGCGAGGCACTCGGCACCAAGAAAGCGCTCATTCATCAGAACCACGGCCTCATCACCACGGGCGGTTCAGTCGATGCGGCCGTCTGGTGGTTCATTGCTCTCGAGCGCCTCTGTCAGAGCCAGTTGCTCGCCGAATCAGCAGGTGAGCCGATCGAGATTCCGGACCACCTCTGCGAGGATGGTTACAAGGCGCAGGGCAACGACATCGCCGGCTGGTTCCAGTTCCAGCCGTTCTGGGACGAGCTCGTTGCTCGCGAGCCCGAATTCCTGACCTGACTCGCTGACTCAGCCCACCACGTGGTCTCAGTGGTCTCAGTGGGGGGCAGCCAGGCCCGGTGCGCAGAGGCCGTCGAGTTCTTTGATCTCGATGCGGTCACGGTTCTCGTAGGTGACTTCGTTCTCGGGGTTGGGCTTCAGGTTGAAGACGCGGAACTCCATGTCGTTGGTGTCGACAGTGAGAATGCGACCGATCAACGGCTCGCCCAGATCGAGGATGACCTTGATCGTCTCAAGCGCTTGGATCGAACCGATGATGCCGGGCAACACGCCAAGCACGCCGGCCTCGGCGCAGCTCGGCGCGAGTTCGGCTGGCGGCGGCTCGGGCACCATGTCGCGGTACGTCGGTCCTGCGGTCGGGTGGAACACGCTGACCATGCCTTCGAATCGGAAGATCGATCCGTGGACGACGGGAATACCGAGTTTCACGCTCGCATCGTTGAGGAGGTAGCGGCTGGGGAAGTTGTCGGCGCCATCGACGACCACGTCGTAGCCCTCGAGAATGTCCATGATGTTTGAGGCGTCGAGCCGCGTGTCGTAGGTGACGACGTTGACGTCCGGGTTGAGCATCGTCAAGGTCTTCTTCGCTGAGTCGACCTTGCGGTCGCCGATGCGGTCGATGTTGTGGAGGATCTGTCGCTGCAAATTCGACGAGTCGACGTCATCCATGTCGACGATGCCGATCGTTCCGACGCCTGCAGCAGCGAGGTACAGCGCTGCTGGCGAGCCCAGCCCACCTGCACCGAGCATCAGCACCTTGGCGTCGAGCAACTTCGTCTGACCTGCGACCCCGACCTCGGGCAGCAGCAGGTGGCGCTTGTAGCGGTTGTTCTGCTCGGGGGTCAGCGTGACGGGCTTCTTCCAGTCGCGCCCCTCGTCCTTCCACCGGCCGTAGCCGCCCTCCATCGAGACGACATTGGTATACCCGAGTTCGCCAAGGGTCTTGGCCGCAAAGGCTGAGCGGACACCACCTGCGCAGTACGCCACGATCGCAGCGGACTTGTCGACGATGCGTCCCTCGATCTGCGCTTCGAGATGACCACGCGGGATGTGGATCGCGTTCTGCAACGCACCTTCCTCAAACTCGTCGGGCTCGCGTACGTCAAGGACAAGCGCGCCCTCGGCGATCGCACTCGAAGCACCGTCGGTGTCGACTTCGTTGATTTCGGACTTTGCGGCGGAGAGAAGGTCTCGGAACGTTGCCATCGAAAAAGCCTACCGTCGATAGTTGACCTGTTGGGTCGGGAATGAGCGGGTACCGCCGCCGCCACCATCGTTTGCGTACCGGTGACATGTCGCCGGCGACATGTCACCGGTACGCAAACGGATCAGGTCAGGCGAGGAGTGCCGGTAGGACGGCGCCGATCTGGCCAACGAGCAAGTGATCCGCAAATCGGTCCATTCGGGTCTCCTCACCGTTGACAATGATGACTCGAGCATTTGCTGCTTTGGCGCGGGGGACGCAGTTGGCCACCGGAAAGACGCTGAGTGTCGAACCGACGGCGAGCAGCACGTCGCACTCTTCGCTGACCTGGAGCGCCCGATCGATGACCTCGGGAACAAGCGCCTGGCCGAAGCTGATCGTGTCGCTCTTCAGGATCCCGCCACACTCCAGACATGCCGGATCGACGTCGCCCGCACGCACCCTGGTCAGGCTTTGCGCCATCGGACGTTGATCCGCACAGTCCCAGCAGCGCGTGAACCACACGGTGCCGTGCACTTCGACCACCTTGTCGGGGTCGGTGCCTGCCTTCTGATGCAGCCCGTCAATGTTCTGCGTCACCACTGCGTGGAGTTGACCACGGCGTTCGAACTCGACAATGGCAGCATGACCCTGGTTGGGTTCCGCAGTCCACGCGGGTGTCGTCAGTCGGTTCTGCCATGCGACTTTGCGTAACTCCGGATCGGCAAGATAGTTCTGCAGGTTCGACGCCTTCTCCGCTGCCGGGTTCTTCGTCCACACGCCGTTCGGCCCACGGAAGTCGGGGATCCCGGAGTCCGTCGAAATGCCCGCACCTGTCAACACCACGATGCGCTTTGCTGCCGAGATCAGACTCCGAGCCGTCTCGGTTCCGACCGGAAGCTCGGGCAATGTGTGGCGGGGTTCGACTGACACCTGGTGATCTTGACCGATCAGCGCACTCCAGGGCTACTCATGCCGGGCGGTCGCAGGTCGGCCCGCTGGCCGACGTCGGAGGAGCACCTTCTACGATCGACTCATCCCAGCGGGCACGTCACCGAAGGGACCTCGTTCTCGAAAGCGAACCCATGACCCCCAACATTGTGCTCATCAACTGCGACGATCTCGGCTACGGCGACCTCAGCTGCTACGGCTCCGAGCTCCATGACACACCAGCGCTCGACGCCCTCGCCGCCGAGGGGGCTCTCTTCACGGACTTTTACATGGCCTCGCCGGTCTGCTCTCCGTCCCGAGCCGCGATGTTGACCGGCAGTTACCCGACACGAATCGGGTTCGGCGGTGAACCGATGAACAACATGCGCGTGTTGTTCCCCGGGCAGGGTGTCGGTTTGCACCCCGACGAGGTGACCATTGCGTCGATGTTGCGTGGCGCCGGATACGCGACGCTCGCTGTCGGTAAGTGGCACTGCGGCGATCAACCTGAGTTTCTCCCGACGAATCACGGCTTCGACGAATGGTTCGGGCTGCCGTACAGCAACGACATGGGACGCCAGGCCACAGCCGCCGGCCAGCCAACGCTTGAGGAATTGAACCAGCGCATTCAAGCCGCGGGGATGGACTTCGAACTCAAGTGGCCCCCGCTTCCCCTCATGGAGGGCAACGAACTCATCGAGTGCCAGCCTGACCAGGCATCCCTGACCCGGCGCTATGTGGAACGGTCGACGCAGTTCATCCGCGAGCACAGCGACGCCCCCTTCTTCTTGTATTTGGCGCACATGTACGTGCACGTCCCGATCTACGTGGAGGAGCAGTTCCAGGAGCAGTCCCGCAACGGCGCGTACGGGGCCGCCGTTGCCAGCATCGACTGGGCGACGGCAGTCATCGTTGAGGAACTCGAACGACAGGGCCTCAGCGACAACACGCTCATCATCTTCACCAGCGATAACGGCGCGCTCGCTCCTGGGCCAGACGGTGCCGGCAGCAACGCTCCGCTCCGAGCCGCGAAGGGCACCACGTGGGAGGGCGGCCAGCGCGTACCGTGTCTGATCCGGTGGCCTGAGCGAATCGCTCCCGGCACACGGGTCACCGAGATGACCTCGGCGCTCGACCTCTTGCCCACGCTCGGTCGGCTCACTGGCGCGCCGGTTCCTGTCGACCGTCTCCTGGATGGCGCTGACATCTCAGAGTTGATCGGTCTCGACGGCCCGCCGGTTGACGCAGGTCGCTGTTTCTTCTACATCGGTGGCGCAAACATCGAGGCAGTGCGCGTCGGTGGCTGGAAACTCCATGTCCGCAAGGGCGGGACCGAGCTGCTCGAGCTGTACGACCTGGCCAGCGACATTGGGGAGACGGTCGACGTGTCGGACGATCACCCCGACATCGTCGCCGAGTTGCTTGCGCGTGTTGAAGCGGGCCGAATCGACCTGGGCGAGCAAGCCAGTGGCATCGTCGGCGTCGGAACACGCCCCATCGGACGCGTTGACAACCCCGTCACGCTCGCCGACGTTGACCCCTCCGACCCGGCGACGTTGGCCGAGTACGACCTGCCCTACCGCGGTTGATCCGGTCCTCGATCCGCACTTCGCAATCGAGCCAGTCGATTGGCTCCGCAGGTCTACCTCACGCAAGTTACGAAGGCTCCCGACCCCATTGGCGGCGCGGTCGGTAGCGTGAGCCGCCGTGTCTACCCAGGTCGTGAATGAAGCGAGTAAACGTCGAACGTTTGCCATCATCAGCCACCCTGACGCGGGCAAGACCACGCTGACCGAGAAGTTTCTCCTTTACGCCGGGGCCATTACCTCAGGCGGTGCCGTCAAGGCGCACGAAGGTCGCCGGTCGGCGACATCGGACTGGATGGACATGGAGCAGAAGCGCGGCATCTCGATCACCTCCACGGCATTGAACTTCCCGTACCGCGACCACGAGCTCAACCTTCTCGACACGCCGGGCCACCGGGACTTCTCCGAGGACACCTACCGGGTGCTGTCTGCTGTTGACGCTGTGGTCATGGTGCTCGATGCGGCGAAGGGCATCGAGCCGCAGACGTTGAAATTGTTTGAGGTGTGCCGCTCACGCAACCTCCCGGTCATCACGTTTCTCAACAAGCTCGACCGGCCCGGCATCGAGCCACTCGAACTGCTCGACATGATCGAAGCCCAGATCGGTCTCCGCCCGACGCCGGCGACATGGCCTGTCGGCTCTTTCGGTGATTTGCGTGGCGTGATCGATCGCCGCACGGACATCTTCACCCGTTTCACCCGCACCGCTCGTGGGTCCCAGATCGCTCCGGAAGAAGACGTCCCGGCTGCACGCGCTGCGACCGAAGAAGGCAAGGAGTGGGAAAAGGCTGCCGAGGAGACCGCACTGCTGAGCGCAATGGAGGCCGATGTGGACATGCCGTCGTTCCTCGCCGGCGAGTCGACACCGGTGTTCGCCGGGTCAGCCCTGACCAACTTCGGTGTCAGGCACCTGCTCGACGCCATCGTCGACCTCGCCCCTGCGCCGACTCCACGCCTCGACGTCAACAATGAGCCTCGGCCGCTCGACTCGCCGGTGTCGGCGTTCGTGTTCAAAGTCCAGGCCAACATGGACAAGAACCATCGCGACCGTATTGCCTTTGCCCGGATCTGCTCGGGCCAGTTCGATCGCGGCATGGTTATGACCTGCGAGCGCACCGGTAAGCCGTTTGCCACGAAGTACGCGTCGACCGTGTTCGGTGCCGAGCGCACCACAATCGACGAGGCGTTCCCCGGCGACGTTGTCGGTCTGGTCAACGCCACCGGCCTCAACATCGGCGATTCGCTGTTCGACGAGACCGGCCCCAGAGTGAAATTCCCGCCGATCCCCTCGTTCGCCCCCGAGGTGTTCGCCACTGCCCGTCCGGTCGACACCGGCAAGTCGAAGCAGTTCCGCAAGGGCCTCGCGCAGCTCAACGAAGAGGGTGTGGTCCAGGTGCTGAAGGATCCGGACTGGGGTGACGCCTCACCGGTGTTGGCAGCAGTCGGTCAGCTCCAGTTCGATGTGTTCGCCAACCGACTCGAATTCGAGTTCAACGCTCCGATCGAGATCTCACCGGCCCCGTATCAGGCGATCCGAGTGACCGACAAAGAGTCGGCTGACAAGTTGCGCGAGAAGCCGGGCGTTCGCATCCTCGCCCGATTCAGCGGCGACATGGTTGCGCTGTTCGAAAACAAGTACGCCCTGCAGCGCATCGAGCAAAATGAGCCAGAGCTCACGCTCGAACCCATCGTCGCTGGCTGATCAATCCGTCGCGGCGTGATCTTTTTCTCCGTCGGCTGAATTCGGACCGCAGGTCGGGCCCAGGCTCAGCGATCGCGGACGAGTTCGACGAAAGATTTTCCGGTGTTGAGCGGAATGACTGCCCCGTTGGCGTCGCGTAGCGTGAACGGGTCGTACGCAGTCGTGCGTTCCCAGGTTCCTGGGATGCTCTCGCCGTTGCGGTGCACCACAGCCGCGCCCATGCCGACCGTGATCGGATTCGGCGAGCGGGCATCGACCGGCGACGGCGCATGGAACACAAGCAGTTCGACGACGTTGTCGACGGCGATCTGCGCACCCGACGCTGCCGTGTGGCGATTGCCGTTCTGCGATCGCAGGTACTTCGACGACTCGGCATCCCAGACCCAATCGACCGACACCCCGTCCATCCCGACATTGAATGCGGCCGTCGGTACCGCTCCGACGTCGGCGGGTGGCGTCCATGCGGGATCGATTGCCCAAAGCGGTCGAGCCGCACCTGCCGTCGGCGCATTGTCGAGAGCGCACGAAGGGTTGAGCTGAAGGTTGTGCGGTGCGCTTCGACTCGAGTTGCGGTTGTAACACGGGCTTTTCTGCGCCGTGAAGTTCACCAGAACACCAGACCGGGCGGCTGACTCGACCCAGTTCGTGACACCACCGTTCCCGCCCGACCACACAAGGATCGGCCGGTTCATCGGCGCCAGGATGTCGAGGTCCCCGGTGCGGGCCGACCGGACGGGTCCGAGTCGGTCGGGCAGCTGAGAGTGGAACAGCGCGACGAATCGGGTGACACCCTCGACGTTCTCTTCAATGACAACGTCAGCCTGATCGAGCCCCCACTGCGGCCGCGCCCGAGGGTAGTTATCGATCTTCGCCGCGATGATCGAACGGTTCGAGACATCGGATCCCGCCGGTTCGCCAGTGAGCGCTGCGAATCCGTCAAGTGCTGGGAGCGGTTCGTATGGTTCCCAGATCGGGACGCCGTTGTCGAGAATGGTCGTCGGGACCGGCACCGTGGTGGTCGTGGTCGTGGTCGTCGTCGTCGTCGGCGTCGTCGTGGTCGTCGTGGTGGTGGTCGTTGCCGGCGGCACCGTGGTCGTCGTTGGGCTCGTTGTGGCAGAACTCGTTGAGGGCAGTGAATCTGACAGCGTGTCGGTGCTGCCCCCTCTGGCGAGCCCGACGCCGATGGCGATCAGCAGACCCACAGCGACGACAGCGGCACCGGCAAGAACACCGCGGCGGCGCGCGAAATTCGGTTCCGGGGTGTCGGCCACCGCGGTGAAGATAGTGCCATCCGCGCTGCAAACGACGTCGGACCCTTCGACAACGTGCTGATGGCTTGCGGGGCCGGAGGATTCCCGGTCACGCGTGTGGGGTCACCACGACCCTGAACTCCCTCCGCCACCGCCACCGCCGACTCCGCCACCACTGAAGCCACCGCCGCCGCTCCCCGATGACGACGGCGCTGTTCGCGCCGACCGAAACGAACCTGCGGAGCTGTACACGAACAGCGGCCCGTGCAGCACACGTTCCGGATGCGGAATATTGCTGGACTCGATGGCCCGCTTCCATGCATCGGCGGCACCGAGCGCTACTGCCCAGGCGCTGTACTCGCGCACAACATCGTTCTTCCACGCCCACTCGACATGGCGTCCCTCACTTGCTGCAAGGAAGCGACGAAATGACTCCGACCGCAGGGTCAGCGCAGAACCCGTCGCCGAACGCGACGGCAGCAACGATTGATACACGAGGAACGCGCATGCGGTCACCACCAGCACGCTCAGTATGAGCGCGATCAGCGGATGCGACACTGCCGTGAGCAAACTGCGCCCAGCGGTCGCCAACGCACTCGCACTGATGACCAAGATGAAGATGAGCGGTACGAGCAATCTCGTCAGCGCCGTGAAGTTGACCGTCGGCGTACCTGGCGCACCGCGGGTCCACCATCCAGCTTCGGCGACGAATCGGAGTTGTTCACTTCGAATTGCACTCCACGCGCGCCCGAAGTTCGGGTCGTACTTTCCGAGCTCGATGGCGTCTCCGGACGAGAAGATTTGGTCGATGTGTGCCCGGTCGACTGCACTGAGCCGCGTGACGTCGGTTCCACGACGGAGCATGTCGTCGTCATCCACCGCGATCGCATCACGCGCGATCATCTCCGAGAACCATGCGGACACCGTGTCGTCGTCCACGCGCTCGGTCAGCAGCGCTGCCGCCTGCCATGGCTTGATGCCGCGGGGCGGTACGAACTCAATGGTCGCCAGTTCAGCGAGTCGACTATCCGGCACGCGATACGTTGGAACGTCGGCAATCGGATCACCGTTCCGTGGGGTCGGGAGGTCGCCGAATGCAGCGTCGGCTGCCCCACCAGCACCGTGCACCTCGTTGCTGCCGTAGCGACGACTCGTGGCAAACACGCCGACTGCGGCCAAGACGCCCGCTGGCAGCACGGCGAGGCCCAGCGGGCGGAATCCCGTCGGATTCCGCGCAGGGAGGGCCGGTGCCGCATCAAAGTTGGTCGGGGCGGTGGCGACAATCGTTCCGCCGACCGTGATGCCCTCACCCGGATTTAGCGGCTCGATCACCGCGACGTAATCGCCGCTTTCCGACTGGGTGAAGTCGCATCCACCAAATTGGCCGAGTCCACCGGTGTCACAACGGACATTGTCGAGTACGAACCCGGTGAGCACGACTTCAAACCGGTCAGTCGTGAACGTCTCGTCGGTCCCGATGATGTCCACGGCGAGGACGCCGTTCGACACGTCCGCTTCCGGCAACGTGTACTCGAGTTCGTACCGATGCTGGCCGGTGAAAAAGACCCCGGCGTTGCCGATTCGGATCTGAGTACGACTCCCGAAGTTGCTGCTGGTCACCTCGCCGTTTGCATCCGGCGAGAACGCTGCGACATCGACGGGGGCACCAAAGTCGTCTGGGATATCGCGCTGGTAGCCGCGACGTTCAGTGAGCCCGAAGTCGATGTCGACGACTTCACGGATCCGAATACCATCGACACCCTCTGGTCGCACCGTGACCTGTTTCGCGTCGAAGTGTTCGGGCCGAAAGAGTGCCTCGTCGCCGGCACCAATGACCCCAAAACCTGCCAGCGCCGTCATGGCCACAACGCTGAGACCGACGAGGGCGTGACCAACAGGAGTGACGCGGCGAATCATGCTGCCAGTGTCGCTCCTGCACTGCGACCTTCCTCTTGTTCCACGGTCGAGCCCACTGATTGAGTACCGGCTTCCTCCAGCATCACCGGCGCCGTTCACCCGGCGCATCACGATCATCCGCGAGGTCCAGACGTGTCGCTCCACTCAGAAGTCAGCCGTCCCACGAGTCCGGCCGATGATCACCGACCCGCAACTGGGTCGAGCGACGTCGAGTCAGGTGCACTGATCAACGTCCGCCAATGGATGGATCCGCTCGTCGACGACAACGGGCACGATCCGCGATCGGGCTACGTGGAAACGTTCTGGCTCGGCGTGCTCGGCCCGACGGCGACATGGCTCCTCCGGCGTCTCGCTGCTGGGCTCCAGCAGCATCCGGAAGGCTTCGCATTCGACCTCGTTTCTACGGCTGCAGCGATGGGATTGAGCTTTAGGTCCGGTCGGTCGTCGCCGTTTACCAAGGCGCTGCAACGCTGTGTCATGTTCGGCCTGGCACACCAACTCCCCGACGGCGGCCTCGCAGTGCGCCGCCGTATTCCTGATGTGGCCCACCGCCACCTCCGGCGAATGCCCCTTGATCTTCAGCGACTGCATCACGAATGGCAGACCTCCACGATCGATGTCGATGCCCTCGGACGAGCCCACCGATTTGCGATGACCATGCTCGAAGTCGGCGACGACCCAACGCTCATCGAGCCACAGCTCCGAGCGCTCGGCGTGCCGCGGGCAGTCGCCGAGCAAGTCACCGACAACGCGACCCGGCTCGACGTGACGTGACGTTCAGGAGCGCGTAGATCGCCGTCGGCGAGGCACCCGAACCGCAGTTCAGGCGAGGAGACGCTCGAGTTCGGCGTCGGCGTTGGCGTGGGGTTCGTCGCCGAGTTCTGTCTGCAGGCGCCGAAGCTCCATCTGGAGTTCACGAGCGACCGCGCCGTAGGCCGGGTCGGTGATCACGTTGCGCATCTCTGCCGGGTCGGCCACCAGGTCGAAGAGTTCCCACTCAGGCGGCTGCACCGGACCGTCAGCGCCCGCTTGGCCGAGGGGGTCGTTGTAATAACCGATCAGCTTGTGCGTTTTGGTCCGCACCCCGTAGTGCGCTGGCACGTTGTGCGCCCAGTCGCCGTGCATCCAGTACCGGTAGTACATCGACTCCGGCCAGTCGTCGGGCTCGGCATCGGAGAGAATCGGCAACAGGCTGCGGCCCTGCATCTCTGGGGGCACATCGACGCCGGCCAGATCGAGGAACGTCGGAGCGAAGTCGACGTTGACGGCCATGGCGTCGCTGGTCGAGCCCGCTGGGATGACCCCGGGAAGTCGAGCGAGGAACGGCATGGCGAGCGATTCTTCGTACATCATGCGTTTGTCGAACCATCCATGGTCGCCAAGAAAGAAGCCCTGATCAGAGGTATAGATCACCAGGGTGTTCTCGGCCAGACCGTTGTCGTCGAGCCAGTCAAGCATCCGCCCGACGTTGTCGTCGATCGACGCGATGACTCGGAGGTAGTCCTTGATGTACCGCTGGTATCGCCAGCTGATCTCGTCTCGTTCGGACAGGCCTGGGGGCACCAACGCCTTGAGGTCGATGATCGGATCGAGGTCCATCATCCTCATCTCCATCGCTTTGACCACGTCGGCGCGACCCTCGTGATCATCCATGAGCGTGCGCGGTTCAGGAATGTCGACGTCGTCGTACAGCGTGAAGTGTTTACTGCTCGGTTCCCACGTGCGGTGCGGCGCCTTGTGGTGGCACATCAGCGCAAACGGCCGATCCGGGTCTCGCATCTCGAGCCAGCGCAGGCTGTCGGCGGTGATCAGGTCGGTGACGTAGCCGCCTCGTTCGATCACCTCGTGTCCGCGATCGTCGTTCCTCGGCTCCAGCATCACCGGGTTGTGATAGTGGCCTTGTCCAGGTAAAACGCGCCATTGATCGAACCCCGTCGGATCGTGCTCGGGCCCGTGGCCGAGGTGCCATTTGCCGAACATGGCGGTCTGGTATCCGGCCGCCTGCAGTCGCTTCGGAAACGTGTCGAGCGTGTTGTCCATATGCGTGTCGAGCGTGGTCACGCCGTTCACATGGTTGTAGGTGCCGGTCAGGATTGAGGCGCGACTCGGCGTGCAGATCGAGTTGGTGCAAAAGCAAGCGTTCAGCCGCATCCCGTCCGCAGCGATGCGGTCAAGATTCGGCGTTTCGTTGATGACCGACCCATATGCGGAGATCGCATGCGCGGCGTGATCGTCGCTCATGATGAAAAGGATGTTCCGTTGCTTCATGGACGACACAGACGATATGGACGACATGGTGCCAGGCACCAAGTGGTCTTAGGCGGTGTGGGCGGCGCCTTCGGCCGGCGGAGTGAAATTGCAGGCGAGATCGATCAGCAGGCGCGTTCCGAACCCGCTTGCGCCCTTGGCTTGGACGCCACTGTCTGCCTGGTTCTCCATCGGGCCGGCGATGTCGAGGTGGGCGTAGGGTACATCGCCAGTGAACTCTGTCAGGAAGATTGATGCCGTGATCGTGGCAGCGTAAGGCCCTCCGATATTGCGCATGTCAGCAACGGCCGAGTCAAGCAGCTTGCGATAGCGCCTTGTCTCCATGGGGAGCTGCCACACTGGCTCGTCGACTTCTGCGGAACTGTTCTTGACCTGGTCAACGAAGTCTTGATTGGTGCCAAGGAGGCAGGCGATCTCGGTGCCGAGAGCCCGGAGCGCGGAGCCGGTGAGGGTGGCGATGTCGACAATGCCGTCGGGCTTGTCTTCCACGGCGAGCGACAGACCATCGGCAAGCACAAGGCGCCCCTCAGCATCTGTGTTGTGGATCTCGACGGTCTTGCCGTTGCGCATCGTGAGCACGTCGCCCAGTTTGAGTGCGCTACCAGACGGCATGTTGTCGGTGCACATCAGCCAGGCGGTGACCTTGGCCTTGCATTTCAGCGCCTTGAGCGCCGACATTGCTGAGAGCACGGCTGCCGCACCCGACATATCCATCTTCATCGCAATGTGGTCAGGGTTACTGGGTTTCAGGCTGATGCCGCCCGAGTCGTACATCACGCCTTTGCCGACCATCGCGAGGTGACCGGTCGGGTTCCGCGGTGAGTACGACAGCTTGACCATGCGCGGCGGCTCAGTAGAGCCTTGATTGACGCCAATCATGCCGCCGCAGCCCATCTGCGTCAGCTGATCCTTGTTGAAGACTTCGACATCGAGACCGGTTGCTGCCGCGATCTCAACGGCCTTGAGCGCGATGTCCTTGGCATTGAGGTACGTGGGAGGGGTGTTCGCAAGCTCGCGGGCCAGTGCCGCTGCACGCGCGACGACGACACCGTCGTCGGCGCCCTGCCGAACGCCTTTGCTGCGCTTGTCGGCAGCGACCAGGGTCAGGTCAGTCAGCTTCGCCCCGCCGCTCTCGTCATTCTTGAGGCCGACGTAGCGATAGCTACCGAGCAGGGCACCTTCGGCGACGGCATGTCCAGCCGCCTTCGCGTCGAGATGACCGAGGTCGGCAAGGTTGATTGCAAGATGGGCGTGCTTGCTCGCAGCGCGGGCAAAATTCGCAGCAGCGGTGCGCACGGCTGCGAGGTCAATCGAGTCGGGGTCACCGACACCAACCGCATACGCCACACCCTCGCCGTTCGGCACGGCGAGCATCTGGCCGACCTTGCCGTCAAAGTTGTTCGCGGCGAGACCTGCCCGGTTGACACCGAGCTGTCGTGCCACAGTGCCCTTGGTGGCGACCGCGTAGGCCACCGCTGTGGCGCCCTTCGGCACTGACTTGGTCGCGGTGACGTTGACGTTGGCGACGGATTGACTTGCATCGAACATCTGCACAGTCTGCCTCAACTCGTCTGAAACATTCCCGACCAGAGGCCTTCGAGTGGCGTTCACGCGTTTATGCAAGCATTTTTGATATCCGTGTTACCGTCCCAGTAGAAGAGATGCGAGGCGCATCACACGTGATCACGCATCATCTTCGTACATCAAATCAACCCGGTTGGTTTTGAAGCCGACCAATACTCCAGGAGGAGACACATGATTCGTAGGGGGAATGCGCTCAAGCGCACTGCGGGTGTCGTCATGGCACTCGGACTCGTCGCTACTGCTTGCTCATCGAGCAGCGATGGCGACGCGGACGCAAACACAGGCGACAGCGTCGCTGTCGAAGCACCGGTGGACACCGAAGTTGTCGAGTCGACCCAGTCCGAAGGCGGCACGCTCGCCGCCGTTCAGGCTGCCGGCACCCTCGAATGCGGCGGCAACGACACGCTCCCGGGCTTCGGTATCATCGACTCCGACGGCGCATTCAGCGGCTTCGACATCGACTTCTGCAAGGTCATCGCCGCAGCGGTGCTCGGCGATTCCGAGGCCATCAACGTCACTCCGCTCGTTGCGGCACAGCGTTTCCCAACGCTGCAATCCGGCGAAATCGACGTGCTCATCCGCAACACCACCTGGACGGCATCGCGCGACGGCGCCGAGCAGGCCAACTTCCTGAGGACCACCTTCTACGATGGTCAGGGCTTCATGGTGCGGTCCGACAGCGGCATTGCATCACTCGAAGACGCTGCCAACACCACGATCTGTGTGCTCCAAGGCACGACGACACTGTTGAACCTGAACGCTGTGTTGGGCGACCGGGGCATCCCGTTCACCCCGCTCGAGTTCGAGTCGAACGACGAACTGCAGCCCGCCTTCGTGGCCGAGCAGTGCGAAGTGTGGACCTCGGACGCCTCGCAGCTCGCTTCGTTTGCAGCAACGCTCGACATTGACACGACGGTGCTCCCCGACATCATCTCGAAGGAGCCGCTCGGCCCCGTCGTTGCTGATGGTGACACCGAGTGGGCCCAGGTCGTCAACTGGGCAGTCATGGCCGCGATCCAAGCTGAGGAATTCGGCATCACCTCCGCCAACATCGACAGCTTCGCCGACAGCGAGGATTCCGGCATTCGCCGCTTCCTCGGGCTGCCGATCGAAGACGACGACGGCAACTCGGTCGTCGCAGAAGTCGGCTTGGGTCTGCCCACCGACTTCGCCACCAACATCATCAGCCAGGTCGGCAACTACGGCGAGATCTTCGAGCGCAACCTGGCGCCCCTCGGTCTCGAGCGCGGACCCAACGCCTTGTGGACCGAAGGCGGGCTCATGTACGTGCCTCCGTTCCGTTGATCAGATAGTTCCGAACTGAGGGGTCGGTTGCCGCAGAACTGCGGCGACCGACCCTTCGTCTGGTCTTATGCTCGAACGGCTACTCCGACTCATCCTGATCCTGGCGATCCTCGCCGGGATCTACATCGCCGTCTGGTCTGCGCGCCGATCTGCGAAGGGCAGCGCCGGCGGTCCACCACCGTGGCGCGACACCAAAGTCCTCATCATCGCGGCACAGGTCGCTGCGCTTGGCGTCATCTTGTCGGTCGGTGACTACCTGTGGGCCAACTTCCGTGCTCGCACCGACGAGATCGGTCTCGAACTCAACTTCGACTTTCTCGATCAACCCAGTGGCATCTCGATTGCTGACAGCCCACTCGACCCAAACTCGTCAATTCAAAATGCTCTCATCGCAGGTGTCAAGAACACCTTCTTGATCTTCATCGTCGGCATCCCATTGGCCGTCCTGCTCGGGACGTTGATCGGCATCGCCCGGCTGTCGACAAACTGGCTGCTCTCCAAAATCGCCACGGTCTACGTCGAGTTCTTCCGCAACATTCCGACACTGCTCGTCATCGTCTTCACGTGGCAGGCCTTGCTGCTCGGGTTCCCACGCGAGCAGGATTCGTGGCTGATCCGCGGCAGTTCGACTGCAGCCGACAGCGGCCCCCCTTCTCTCGAAGGTCTCTTCATCTTCAACAACAAGCGATTTGCCTTCCCGTCGATCGGCGGTGGCGAGAACTTCGGTGCTTTCCAGGTCGTTTTTCTCGTCGCTGTGGTCGCTGCGGTTGCGATGTGGGTTTGGCGCACACGCAACTTCGACGCCACCGGAACGCCCCACCGTCGAGTGCTGTGGTCGTTCGCGACGCTGCTCGTCATCAGCGTCATCGGCTACTTCGTCCTGGGCGGCCCCTTCTCCATCTCTCGACCCATGATCGAACAGCGCATCGCATCAGGCGGCGTCAAGATGCAGATGCCATATGTCGCTGTCATGTTCGGCCTCGTGTTGTACACGGCGTCGCACATCGCTGAGATCGTCCGCGGATCGATCATGTCAGTCCCCAAAGGCCAAGTCGAAGCAGGCAACGCGCTGGCACTGTCCGGATTCCAGCGCTACCGCTTCGTCGTACTGCCCCAGGCCTTCCGGGTGGCATTCCCGCCGCTGATCAATCAGTTCCTCAACTACACCAAGAACACATCGCTGGCCATCGCCGTCGGCTTTGCTGAGACGACCGGCGTCATCCAGAACCTCTTCGGCCAGTCGCGCCCGGCGCCGCAGCTCTTGCTGATTCTCATGCTGATCTACCTGGCCTTCTCGCTGATCCTGTCGGCGATCGGCAACCTCATCAACCGTCGACTCCAGATCGTCGGGCGGTAAGTCATGGTCTCGAGTGAGTCCACAGCCGAAACGGCATATCTCGGAGCTGAAATCGCACAAGCGCTCACTGCCGATCGTCCGCTGCATTCCGATCAGACCCCCAGCCAGTGGGTCAAGAACAACCTGTTCAGCTCCGTGCTCAACACTGCGATCACCGTGGTGTCGGCCGCATTCGCCGGCGCGATCCTGTACTTCGGCATTCGGTGGGCAATCAACGTCGAATGGGAGATCGTGCGGGCGAACCTCCGCAACTTCATGATCGGGCAGTTCCCGAAGGACGAGTTGTGGCGGCCCTGGGCGGGCGGACTCACGCTCGTCGCCGCCGTCGGTTTGGGTTCGGCCGGTATGGCCCGAACTTCATTCGACGACGCCACCGAGAAGGGCTTGCCCGCAGAGCGACCGACCTGGACGGCGCTGCTGCGTCGCTTCTGGCCGATCCTCGCATTCATCTTCCTCGTGTTGACCTTCACTCGGACAATCCAGCCGACACTCGGCGTCCTCGCCGGCCTCGGATTGTTCGTTGCAGGACGCCTGATCGGATGGCAGCTCCCGAGCGGCATTCGTCGCTTCTCGCCACACATCATCGGAGTCGGCCTCGTGGCACTGTCCACGATCGTCGCTGGCTCCGGCGGGCTCGTCGCACTCTTGGGGGGTTTGGTCGGTGCGCTGATCCTTGCGACGGCAATCGGTGACAGCATTGATCGGACGTCGGCGACCGGCACGGTGGTGGCGTTGGCCCTGCCGCTGCTCGGTGGCGCGGTCGTCTGGTTCGTCATGTCGACGATCGACAGCTTCGGCTATGGCTGGAAGGACTGGGGCGGGCTCTACCTCACCTTGTTCGTGACGGTGGCCGGTATCTCGACCGGCATGCCGCTCGGCATTCTGCTCGCCATCGGCCGGCGTTCACAGCTACCCATCATCAAGGGCTTCTGCGTCACGTTCATCGAGTTCGTTCGTGGTGTGCCGTTGATCTCCCTGCTGTTCTTCTCGGGCTTCATGCTGCCGCTGTTGTTCCCGCCCGCTGCGACGATCCCCGACGGCACCACTCGAGCGATGATCGTCATCACACTGTTCTCGGCGGCGTACATCGCCGAGATTGTCCGTGGCGGCCTGCAAGCAGTGCCGAAGGGCCAAACCGAAGCCGCCCAGGCCCAGGGGCTGTCGGCCGGCAAGATTCAGCGTCTGATCGTGATGCCACAGGCGCTCCGAGCGGTCATCCCGGCGATGGTCGGGCAGTTCATCTCACTGTTCAAGGACACCTCACTGCTCGCCATCATCGGTGTGGCCGAGTTCCTCCAGATCGCCACCATCGCCAACACGCAGCAGGAGTTTCTGGGTAAGGGTCTCCAACCAGTCACCTACGCATTCGTCGCCGTTGGGTACTGGGCGTTCGCGTACACGATGTCGAAGGAGAGCCGCCGGCTCGAAACCCGACTGGGAGTGGGGACACGATGATCAACGCCGGCAGCGAAGCCACGCAGAACGAAGGGAGTCGCCTGTGAGCGATACCACCATCAACGCCGATGCCACGCAGATCCTCGGCGGCGGCGAAGCCATCATCGAGGTCGAAGATGTCGACAAGCTGTTCGGCGACTTTCAAGCGCTGACGAACATCAACATGCGAGTCGGCTCACAAGAAGTCGTCGTCATCATCGGACCGTCGGGTTCGGGTAAGTCGACCTTGATCCGCTGCATCAACCGGCTCGAACGTCACGACCGAGGCCGTATCTCCGTCGATGGCATCGAACTGTCCGACGACATTCGCAATATCCAAGAGATTCGACGCGAGACCGGAATGGTCTTCCAAAGCTTCAATCTTTTCCCTCACCTGACCGTGATTGACAACATCACATTGGCACCCAGGCAGGTCCGCAACATGCCCAAGCGCGAGGCGGAGGAGAGCGCGATGGAACTCCTTGAGAGGGTCAAGATCCCTGAGCAGGCCCGCAAGTACCCCGGTCAACTCTCAGGTGGCCAGCAACAGCGAGTAGCGATTGCCCGGTCGCTGGCGATGAAGCCAAAAGTCATCCTGTTCGATGAACCGACATCGGCGCTCGATCCCGAAATGATCAAGGAAGTACTCGACACGATGAAGGATCTCGCCGTGGAGGGCATGACCATGATCTGTGTCACTCACGAAATGGGCTTTGCCCGCGAGGTGGCAGACCGTGTCGTGTTCATGGCCGATGGTCAGATCGTCGAAGTCGGGACACCCGAACACTTCTTCGATAACCCACAGGAGGAGCGCACGAAGCTCTTCCTCAGCCAGATCCTGTAACCCGCGTCCTTCGCCCGACTCGACGATCAGCGCACCATTCGGTAGATCCCGCTGGCTGCCCGCCTCGTTTGGTCCGCCTGCAACCCGAGGGGCGACAAGCTACGACGGCTGGCTGCTGGCCCAGGCGGTGGCAAGTTTCGTGTATCGGCCGTCGAGGGCGAGCAGTTCGTCGTGTGAGCCGAGTTCGACGAGCTCCCCAGCGTCGATGACCGCAATTCGGTCGGCGCGTTGAATGGTCGACAGCCGGTGAGCGACCACGATCGTGGTCCGCCCGTTCATCAGCGATTCGAGGGCCTGCTCCACAACGGCTTCGGTGCCAGGGTCGAGGTTGCTGGTCGCCTCGTCGAGCACCAGCACGGCCGGGTCGACCAACGCTGCGCGTGCCAAGGAGACCAGCTGCCGCTCCCCTGCCGACAGTCGTGAGCCGCGCTCCCGCACCTCGGTGTGGATGCCGTCCTCGAACTGCTCGAACCGGTCGAGAGCGCCGATCGCTGCAAGTGCCTTGCTCACCTCAGCGTCGGTGGCCGCGGCGCGCGCGACGCGGACGTTGTCCGCGATCGTGCCTCCGAACAGGTAGCCCTCCTGAGGAACGACGACCACCCGGTCGCGTAGCGATGCCAGAGTCGCGTCGCGCAGATCGACGCCACCGAAGGTGATCGTGCCGTCGGTCGGGTCGTACAAGCGGGCCATCAGCTTCGCGAGGGTCGACTTGCCAGACCCCGTGGAACCGACCACCGCTAATCGTTCGCCATCTGCAACGCTGATCGACACGTCGTCGAGGACCTTCGCTTCGGTCTCGGGGTAGCGAAACCCGACTCCGGCGACGGTGACAGCACCGGCGGCCGGTAACACCTGCTTGCCATCCAGGAGGTCTGGCGTGGTGTCCAGGATCCCGAAGAGCTTGCTGAGCGATGCCGCTGACGATTGCACCGTGTTGTACAGCTGACTGAGCTGCTGGACCGGTTCGAAGAGTTGTGCAAGCAGCAGCACGACTGCAATCACGGTGCCGATGCTGACGTCACCGCGGTTGACGAGCCACCCTCCGATGCCGATTGCCAAGGCGGAGGCGATAATGCCTGCTGCCTCGACGAGTCCGAAGAACCAGGTTGACACCCGCAGGCTGTGGATGTGCGACTGGTACAAGCCGCGGTTCGACGTTTCGAAGCGTCGGACCTGCTCCGGCTCCCTGGCGTATGCCTGGATGACACGGACACCGGCGATGCCCTCTTGCAGGGTCGACAAGTTCTGACCGACCTGTTCACGTACATCGAGATACGCGGCATTCGAGTCGCGCTGGAACTTGCGCGCAGCGATGACCAGGACGGGAAAGACGAGGAGCGCGACGATGGTCAACTGCCAGCTCAACACCAGGAGCAAGATGAAGGAGAACGTCACGAGGAGCCCGGCACCGACAAACTGCAGGAGGCCCCACTGCACCAGCTCGGCCATCGACTCGATGTCTGCGGTCATTCGGGCAACGAGCACGCCGGATTTGTTGCGATCGAAAAAGGCCAACGACTGTTTCTGCATGTGTCCGAACACGCGCACGCGCAGCAGTCTGAGGAATCCTTCGCCAGCTCGGTTGATGAACACGTACTGCTGGCGCGATGCAAGATACGCGGCTGCGACGACGCAGATGTACATGATGACGGCATTGCGAACAACGCCGCGGTCGAGCTGTCGAATACCACTGTCGATGCCGTACTTGACGATCACCGGACCGAGCAGCAGCCCGAGCGTGGTGATCGAGGAGAATCCGATCGCCGCCATCACGGTCCGTTTGAACGGAGCGGCCATTCGAGCTGCGCGACGAATGACTTGCCGAGCCTCGTCAGTGTCCAGACGATCGTCTTCGTCGATTGCGTTCATCGCCCACATCAGTCCGCGCCTCCGTCAGGTGAGCTGCCTGCAGGTACAGACGCATCGTCAGGCCGATCCATAGCGGCGAGCACGTCGCGGTAGCGCTGGTCGGTGGCGAGTAGCTCGTCATGGGTGCCAATCGCTGCGACGCGGCCCCCGTCGAGTAGCGCGACCCGATCTGCCAGGGCAATCGTGCCCGGTCGATGCGCAATGACGATGGTCGTGCGGCCATCCATCACCGTCGACATCGCGGATCGAATCTCGTGCTCTTTTGACGGGTCGACAGCAGAGGTTGCGTCGTCGAGCACCAACACTCGCGGGTCGGCCAAGATGGCCCGGGCGATGGCAATGCGCTGGCGCTGGCCGCCGGACAGCGAGTAACCGCGCTCACCCAACCGGGTGTCGTATGCGTCAGGCAGCCCCATGATGAAATCGTGTGCTCCAGCCAACCGAGCCGCGCTCTCGACCGTTGCCTGGTCGGTATCGGGGTGGGCGAACGCAATGTTGGCGCTCACCGAATCATGGAACAGCAGTGTGTCTTCGAAGACAATGCCGACGGCTTGACGTAGCTCGTGCAACGTGAGGTCGCGGATATCGACGCCATCGATCTGGATCGACCCGGCGTCGACGTCGTAGAACCGGATGAGTAGACGGGCGACCGTTGACTTGCCGGATCCAGTGCCTCCCACCAAAGCAATCGATTGTCCTGCCTCCAGCTCCAGCTCGAAGCCGGTGAGCACGGGGAGTTCCGGTGCATATCCGAAGTCAAGATTGCCGAAGCTGACAGCACCAAGGCCCGTGCCGGTTGGAAGCGTCGTTGGATCGGTGGCGTCGCTCACGGTGGGCACGGTGTCGAGCACCTCGTTGACCCGTTCGATCGCTGCAGCGGCGCGTTGGCCCCAGGCAATGGCCATGCCCAGCATGCGTAAGGGCGCCACGAGGAGCGCGACGTAGAAGTTGAACTGCACGAGTTGACCAAGCGTGAGGTCACCCTCGATGACCTGAATGCCACCCACGCCGAGCACGGCGATGAGGCCGATCTGCGGCAGGAGCTCGATTGCCGGCAGAAACTTCGCCCGAATGCGCGCTGCCTCAATCGACACCCGACGGATGTCGTCTGCTTCCTTGCTCAGCTTGTCCGCCTGCACCTGCTCCGCACCGAAGCCCTTGACGACGCGAATGCCGCCGATTGACTCCTCGACGACAGTGGCCAGCTCGGCCTGCTCGGCTTGCACGGCCTGTACAGCAGGGTGGATGGAGTGGGAGAAACGTCGGCCGGCCCAGTTGACAAACGGCAGCGGGGCAAGGGCCACCAGAGCGAGGAATGGGTTGGTGATGACCAGGATCACGGTGACCACCAGGATCATCGCCAGGTTCGACGCGGTGATTGGAATCATCACAACGAACTGCTGAATTTGCTGCAGGTCGCTCGACGAGCGGCTCATCAGCTGGCCGGTCTGGGCTCGGTCGTGATATCCGACGTGGAGCGACATGATGTGGCCGAACAGCCGCTCGCGTAACTTCGTCTCGGTCCAGCGCGCCTCGCGAAACGCGTAGAACCGTCGGAAGGCGGTGAAGAACCCGACGATGACTCCTGCGCAGGCGATGAATCCGGCCCACATCCAGACGTTGTCGTCGCCTTCGATGCCCCGGTCGATGCCGAGTCCGACGAGTCGCGGCACGGCGACCTTGCCTGCCATCCACGCCAATCCGATGACGGTGCCGATGATCAGGTTGCGTCGCTGCTCTGACAACGTGGCTGTCAGCAGCCCCCAACGACCCTTGGCGCGAATTCTGGGTTCAGCATCCGCCATCGTTCAGTGCGCCGCTCAGCTCAAGAGCTCAGTGACGCGGCCCTTTGGTCGGCCGATGATGGCCACCTGCTTGGTGACGACAACGGGGCGCTGGAGCAGCTGCTTGTGTTTGACGAGAATGTCCACGATCTGGTCGTCGGTGGCCACATCGTCGTCGGTCAGCTCGAGCTTCTTGAACTTGCTGTCGCGTCGGACCAGGTCGGTGGCTGGGTCTTCGAGTTTGGCGATGATGCCACGAATCTCGTCAGCGTCCGGCGGGTTCTTGATGTAGTTGACCGTCTCGAAGTCGACGCCGAGTTCTTCTGCAATGCGCACGGCATTGACTGAAGAGTTTCAATGCTGGTTGTGATAGATCCGAACATCAGCCATATGGATCAGAATAGAACCCGGGCGGCGCCGCAGCCCCATCGGTTGTTCTGTAGAGATGGCGACCTCAGGGTGGCCGTCAGTCGAGCGTGACTTCGTTGATCGCACCGGTGGTCACGTCGTAGACGAAACCGCGCATGTACGTGGCGTCGACAAACGGCGTGACCAGCAGTCGCTGCATTGACTGGCGGACGTCTGCGTAGGGGTCAACGAAGGATTCGACAGACCACCGTGGCTTGATACCGAGCTCGGCTTCGAGCTGATTCTTGAAGCCATCGTCGGTGACCTTCTCCAGGCCGCAGTCGGTGTGGTGCACCAGGACAATTTCACGGGTGCCGAGTGCGCGCTGACTGAGACACAGCGAGCGGATCACGTCGTCGGACACGATCCCGCCAGCATTGCGGATGATGTGCGCCTCGCCGTTTTCCAGCCCGAGCAACTTGAACGTGTCCATCCGGGAATCCATGCAGGCCACAACCGCCATCTGACGCATCGGTGCGACCTGCAGATCGTGGTCCGAGAAGTTCGCAGCGAACTCAGAGTTCAGTTCGACAAGTTCGTCGGTGGTGGGTGTGAAGTCACTCATCGCGCTGACCGTACTGCGCAACGCCGTGACCTGCTCAACACTGTGACAGCACGTCTCTATGGTCGCGATCACCGACTCCCTCCTGGCATTTCATCCATCGCGTTCGTCCCGCGGTGCGGCACGCACCAACGAGCGCATTCAGGAGGTCTCATGTTTCCATCAATGTCGTTCAGCAATCTGCCGCGTGCTCACATCGATCCGATCGAGGCACCGCTGGTCGCTCTCCGACTCATCTTGATGATGGTTGACCCCGAGGCATCGGCCGAAACGCTGGTGCTGACCCTCGACCACCGGCGATGCGGTGTGAGCATCACTCACGTGTCGGGGACCGACGACCCCGATGCCGTGCTCGGCGTCATCGACGCACTTGCAGAGTCGGCACGGTCATCGCTCGGTGTCGCCGGTCTTGTCGTTGCCTCGATTCGACCGAACGTCGACCTCGAGATCAGCGACCTGGCCCGATGGCACGAAGCCGACCGATCATGCTGGGAGTCCGACATTGAGCTCGTCGAGTGGTTTGTGGTCGGCACGTCGGTCTCATGCCCACGTGAGTTCTGTGGCGTTCCGGCGCGATGGCCGCGCTGATCAGTCGTGCGTCGTTGGGGTGGGCTCCGCCTTGTGGGCGCGCCGTTGCGCCGGCGACAGCCGAAGTCCGGCACTGCGCAATCGACGAAGGAGTTCTCGACTCTCAACCGGCGTGGCGCCCGTGCTGATCATCTGGGCCCGATACGACTCCGGGATGTCGTAGTGGTCGCCGTGGAAGCCGCGGCGCGGGATGCCAACCAGATCGGCGAAGTCGTGCAGCTCGTCGTACGACACGTCGCTCACCAGGTGACACCATTTTTCGCCACGATGCCACCATCGAGCCTCGTCAATCAGGATCGTCACGGGGTGAAGCCTGCCAGACTGCACGGGTGAACTCACCCTCTTCTTCTCGCGACAACACCCCCGTCGGCCACGAGGCTCCTCCCGGTGTGGCTGAAGTTGCGTGGACCACCCATGTCAGCCTCGACACCGATCTCCTGGAACGGCTCGTCCTTCGACACCGCGAGCGCCAACGCCGGTATCACCGCATCGAACACGTCGAGGCCGTGCTCGGCCACATCGATGAGCTTGCGACCCATGAGTCGATCGACGACCTCAGCGTGGTCGTGGCTGCTGCGCTCTACCACGACGCGATCTACGAGTCGCAGCATCCGGCAAACGAACGAGCAAGCGCTCGCCTGGCGCGGCGTGACCTTATGGCGCTCGGGTGGGACACCTCACGAGCGACTCTGGTTGGCACCATGATCGAGGGAACCAAAACACATGTCGACCCGCCAGATACCGGCACCGCCGTGTTGTTCGATGCCGACCTCGCCATCCTCGGCGCCGACGATGTCGGATACCAAAGGTACGCCTCGAAAATACGCGACGAATACGGCCACCTCGACAACGCTGAGTGGACCGCTGGCCGGACCTCGGTGCTCACAGCGTTTCTCGAACGGCAAACGATCTATGCCACTGCAACCGGACGAGCGCAGTGGGAAGAGGCAGCGCGCGTCAACATCACCGCTGAGCTGGCCGAGTTGACGGTTTGAGCTCCGTTGCCGGCCTGCGACCATCCACGTCCGGAGTCGGCGTCTGAGTGGATCCCTGTGCCGGTTCAGGGTCGCCTGCCTCAATCTCAGCTTGGGCCGACCGTTCGACCGTGGCATAGATCAGGATCGCAGCGGTCGCGATTGCGCCCATCAAGGCCATCGCCTGGCGACGGCCAACCGCCTCGGCAAGCAAACCGAGCGGAAGCGCGGCAATGCCGAACCCGGCGAAGCTCAACTGCAGCAATGACTGCACGCGACCCTGATGCGACGGTTCGGTCAGGTTCAGTGAGATGGCATTTGACAGAGATTGGTATCCGGTCGTGCCGCCACCGATGATGATGACAACGAACACCGCAACCCAGTAGGTCGGCGACAGCGCAAGCGCAACGACGCCCGCACCGAAGATCGTGCCGGTGATTGCCATCACCCTCCACCGTCCTGGCTGATCGGCACGACCAGCGAGCCACAGCCCGACCGCCACAGCACCGATCGATGCCGCCGAACTGATCAGGCCAACCCAACCGTCGTTGTCGAGGTCGAAGGTGTCTTTGACCAATGCCGGAATGAACACGACATAGTTGAAGCCAAACATGATGACAACAAACGAGCTGACGAGCAGTCGACGCAAGTGTGGCCGCGACCGGACGTAGCGCACCCCGTCGATGATCTCAGCCAGCGGCCGCGCCGGGGGGAGGTCGGCGGCAGGCGCAACCCGGGGCAGACGCAGCACAGCGAGGAACGACACGAACGAAAACGCACCGGCAACGAGGTAGGCGCCGCCGATGCCAAAGAATGCGATACCGGCCAAGGCGCCGGCCAACGACGGAGCGACGACACGAGTGCCGTTCATGCTCAAGAGCGACAGGGTGATGGCGTTGCCGAGTTGTTCTCGGCCGACCAACTCGGTGGTGAACGCGACTCGCGCCGGCCCATAGAAGCCGAACGCAGTGCCTTGCACGAGTCCTGCTGCAGCAAGCATCCAGAACTGTTCATTTCCAGAGACAACAGCCACGCCCATCGCGGTGGCGCCTGCGGTGAGCGCGACCTGGCTCCACAGCATCACTGTCCGTTTTGGCAACCGGTCTGCTGCGACACCACCGAGTGGGGTCGCAATCAACATCGTCCCGCCGAACACGAGGTAGACGAGCCCAATGGCGCCGTCGCGCTCGGTGAGTTCCCAGGCGAGAATGCCTCGCAGCAGGAACTGCATCTGCACGGCCATGAACGAGAACGTTCCGGCCCACCACAGACATCGATAGTCGGGCAGCGACAAGGAGACAAAAGACTCCTTCAAACCCGTTCGACCCCCAGCCATCGTCCCATGGTGCCTGATTCAGGCGCGTACGAGTTCAGCGCACCGGTGTGCCATGTGTCAGAGCGCGATCCAGTCGTCGCCGACTCAGGCGCAGCGCCGTCAGCGACGACGTGGTTTCGTGCGCACCGGGATGGGGATCGGCGTCTTGTCGTTGTCACGTTCACCAGAAATCACGGCGCCCGCGGCAGCAGCCACTGCAGCGACGGTGACAATGATGGTGATCAACACGGCTACCACCGTACCCCATTGGCTCCGCAATGTGATTCACTGATCCCATGACCGATCTGGAAACGATGCCGGTGCAGGACACGGACCTGCTCACCGATGAGGCCACTGAAACCGAGGAACCGACCGCAGCGCACATCGTCAAGGTGAAGCGGGGTGAGAATGCTCAGGCCGTGGTGCTCGAGGCCCGGATCATGGGAACGCCGGTCGAAGCACTGTGTGGTTTTACCTGGGTGCCGTCGCGTGACCCGAAGCAGCTCCCCTTGTGCGAGGAATGCAAGGCGATGTACGGGCTCTACAAGGACTTCAACGACGGCTTGAGCGACACACCCAGTGACTGAACCGACGAGCACCGCTGGCTTGCGGATCCGTCAAGCGGTGCGGGCCCTGCTCCTCACTCCGGCCAGCGAAGTCTTGCTCGTTCGCTTCGAGTTTCCGACCCGCCACGTGTGGGCGTTGCCAGGGGGCGGGCTCGACCCTGGCGAGGATCATCTCACTGCCCTGCACCGGGAACTGGCTGAGGAGACCGGGCTCGTGGGCGCCGACGTCGGTCCACACATCTGGACGCGCGAGCACGTGATTCCGTTTCTCGATGGAACGTACGACGGCCAGCGGGACCAGATTCATCTCGTTCGCACCAACCGTTTCGATGCCGTTCCCGCCATCGGGTGGGAGCAGATGCGGGCCGAACGCGTCCACGAGATGCGCTGGTGGGACGTCAATGAGATTTCGTCGCACGCCGAGCGTGTCGCAACCGGCGAGGTGGGCGCGGTCGGTTTTGCGCCAGGTTCTTTCGCGCCCATGTTGCGACAGTTGATCGACGGCGGCATTCCGACCGAGCCGCTGCTGACCGGGGTCTGAGTCAGGCCGAGCCAGTCGCCGCCGTACCTGCGGAACCTGCCGAACCTGCCGAACCTGCGGAAATGGAAGAGTGATGGCTCGTTCGGATGATGCAGGTTTGTTGGGCAACAGCGAGGAGGTCGCCCGTTTCGGACCACATCCGGACTGAGCCGTGCCCGATCGAATGTTGGAATGACTCGGGGATGATTTCGAGCAGTGCCCATTCGGTCTCGAAATCAGTCTGGACGATGCGGAGGGTGTTGTCGATGCTCGTGCCACCGAGTGGCTGGCCCAGTGCGATGCAGAGGCCGAGCGGCACGATGTCTCCGATGAAGGCCAGGCTCGCGGCAGTTCGCAGCGGCTGCCCACGCACTCGACTCCAGACCGCAAGCGGGCACGGCTGGGGTCGCTGATCCTCGCCGAACGCAAATGTGCCGACAGCGACCCGCCTGTCGAGCAAATCAAAGAAGCTGTTCGGCCGGTTCGGAACCGCGTCAAACGGTTCAGCCAACGGGCCACAGTCTTCTGGCGGCGGGACCGACGGCATCGTAAGAAACGTCTCTCGCTTCCCTTCGGGCCGACTGGTGTGGGCACACAGCGAAGACAGCATGAGTTCGCCGTCGACGGATGCATTCACGTGCACCTGCGACGTCGCGCGACCAGCAACCGGTGTGGCCACATCAACGTCGACCACCGTGCCCGGCGCGGTATTGGTCAGGAACTGGGTTGTGATCCACATCAACGGTCGCTCAGTGACGCGCTCGGCAGCCTCGATTGATGCAGCAATGCCGGAACCGCCATAGAGGAAGTCAAAGGGCGTCGACAGTTCGGGTGTCACCGGAAGTTGGAAGTGTGTGGAGCGGTTGCCGTCGGCGAGCCGCAAGAGGTCGAAATGTTCGGTCACGTCGCAGACCGTCGCAGACCGTGTGTCCAGTCGACAAGTCGCACCGCAGTGCGATGCGAGCACTGTGCCAGTGTGTGACCGTGAAGATCGCCGACTGCACCACGTTCGTCATCGGGAACCCGCCGCCTCACCACGGCGGCCGCTACTTCATTGTTGTCAAGCTCACGACGGATACCGGCGTGGTCGGATACGGCGAGATCTATGTCGCGACCGTCGGGCCCCACATCGTTGCGGCAATGGTCACCGACATCGCCGACCGATTGGTCATCGATGCCGACCCGCATCGCATTGAACTGCTGTGGCGGCGGATGTACTCGAGTGGTTACGCGCTACGACCCGACCCGACGCTGGTCGGCATCATGAGCGGCATCGAGATGGCCTGTTGGGACATCGTCGGCAAGGATGCTGGCCGCCCGATCAGCGATCTGCTGGGTGGGCGCGTCCACGATCGGCTCCGCACGTACACCTACCTCTACCCGACGCTCGATCGACCAGATGTGTACGCAGACCCGGCCCAAGCTGCGGACCAGGCCTTGTTCGAAGTCGGGCGCGGGTTCAACGCGGTCAAGTTCGACCCGGCCGGCCCCTACACCGCCTTCGACGGCCACATGCCGAGTCTCGATGACATCGCTCGCTCAGTGGCCTTGACCGGAGCCGTCCGCGAGGCGGTTGGCGATCGAGCCGACCTCCTCTTCGGAACCCACGGCCAGTTCACCGCTGCCGGAGCCATCCGGTTGGCACAGCAGCTCGAACCCTTCGACCCCCTCTGGTTCGAGGAGCCGACGCAACCCGACCTGCCCGAAGAGATGGCACGGGTCGCACGGCAAACGACAATCCCGATTGCGACGGGCGAGCGACTCACGACGATTTCTGAGTTCGCAGCACTTGCTCAGCATCAGGCGGCAGCGATTTGGCAGCCCAATCTCGGGCGTTGCGGCGGCATCTTGGCCGCGAAGAAGATCGCAGCGATCGGCGAAGCCGCAGGCTGCCAGATCGCCCCGCACCTGTACTCGGGTCCGATTCTCGGTGCGGCGAACATCCAATTTGGCGCAACGTTGCCGAACCTGTTGATCGTCGAGGCGATTCAAGACTGGTCCGGCTTCCACGCCGAATTGCTCACCACGCCGCTCGATTGGGAGGACGGCTACGTACGGCCGTCACGAGAACCGGGACTCGGCACCGAGCTGAACGAGGCTGTGGCCCTTGCTCACCCGTACGTGCCCGATCCCGATGACAGCACCGATTTGCATCTCGGTATGCACCCTTCACCGATTCGCTGAGCGATCAGCTCACCGGGTCAGGATGCTCGATCACGGCGTCGGTGGGATCAGCGTCTGATTGAGCGTGTGGACAATTCCATTGTCGGCCTGTTCTGCAGCGGGTACATCAAGGACCTCGGCGTTATCAATCATGATCGTTGACTCCGAGACGGCGACAAGCCGTTCGACGTCGTCCTCGAAAGTGATCTCTTCTCCATCGACGAAATCATCCCGCTCAAGCTTTTCGCCGCGCAGCACGTGAGCATTCACGAAGTCCTTGGCAGTGGCCTCATCTGTCAAGTCCGGTGCGTCGGTCAACTGCTTCATAGCTTCGTCATATGGCGCCATGATCGTAAAGGGGCCCGGGCCTTTGAGGTCGCTCTCCAGCCCGGCCACGATAATTGCCTGGTTGAACAACGAGAGGTCCTCGCGATTCTGAATGATCTCCAGCACAGTTTCGGGTTCGGGCGTGGTCGTAGTTGTTTCGGGCGTGGTCGTAGTTGTTTCGGGCGTGGTC